>CAVGKO010000065.1:0-8598 GCA_963629885.1 Anaerobutyricum sp. | reverse complement strand
CCTTTAGTTGGATTTTTATAAACCCTTTCTTCTGTGTGTCGGAATTCTCGCGCGTCAGCACCGAGTAGCAGTTGGGCAATTCCTTTTGGGCTATTTCTATGAATCGGTTGAAATAGGGGCGGGGAATGCCAAAGTCCATATCGTCGTCCCAAGGGATGAATCCTTTGTGGCGAACGGCGCCAAGCATTGTGCCGCCAAGCATAAAGTATGGTATGTTGTGTTTGCTGCAAAGAAGGTCGAAGCATTCTGCAATTTGCAGCAAATGGGCGTGACATTCTTTTATATCGATACGTCGGAGAGACATTGTACTATCGTTTTATGAGTTGTTTGAGGTATAACCCGAGGGATATACATTGGTTGAACATATCGCAAAGGTAATAATAGCGTTTGGATAGAAGCCACACCTCAACCTTACGGTGCCATCCTCCTTCCCTGTAGTAAGCTTTCAGGAATGTAATCTGCTCGTCCGTGATACTCCTGAGTATCTGCAGCCGTTCTTTCTTGGGCTTGCGGGTCGATTTCTGATACAAAGAACCGATGGACCGCCTTAGGAGGTACTCGGATATCACACCGAATACTTTCTTTAGAGAGTTGTCCGAGAGGCCGAAGCGCTGCTTGAGGTCCGTTATGCGGGCGAGGTAGGTCTTGTAGCAGGCATATTCGGATTCGAAGGGGAAGATGCGTTGCGACAACGAATCGTTGTTGCGCACGTAGTAGTTGTATTGCGCCCCGCCTATTGTCCGGATGGCTGACACGTGACACAGATACGTCAGCATGAATATCACATCCTCGGCATAATTAATCTGGGTGTTAAACCTGATTTGGTTTTGTCGGATGATGGAAGCATTGTAGAGCTTGCCGAAAGGGAATCCGCAGCGATTGATGTTAAGCTTCTGGAAGGTGAGGTGAATCTCTTCGGAGCCGTAGAGGCGCTCCCCAAACAAACGCACCTGCTTTCTTCGTGGTGTGATGGTGTTGAAGCCTTGGATAACGAGTACGTCGCTCTGTCCTTGGGATGCTTCGTAGAGATTACGCAGATAGCCACTCTCAACACTATCGTCCGAGTCAACGAAACAAATCCATTCGCCTTGGGCCAGCTCCAGGGCAGCATTGCGCGCCGAGCTGACGCCGCCGTTTGTTTTGTGGATTACGTGAAACCTTTGGTCCTTGCTTTGGAATTTGTCGCATATCTCTCCGGAGTGGTCTTGGCTGCCGTCGTCAACCAGCCATACCTCAAAGTCGGGGAACGACTGCCTCTGCAGACTGCTCAGGCAATCCTCCAAGTAGTTCTCGGCGTTGTAGACGGGGATAATGACTGATATGGCTACTCTACTCATACCTTTTTCGGACAAAGTTAAGGGATTCTTTCGTCGGGGACAAAATAATGTGTTCCGATATCCGTTCTGAATAAAGATTCGAAAAAGCCGAGAATGGAGGAAGCAGACAACAGGAAAAGAATCGTGCGCAACATGCTGATGCTCTATCTGCGTATGTTGTTCAACGTCGTTGTGTCGTTGGTCATATCCCGATTGATACTTAACGCACTTGGCGTGGAGGATTTCGGTATCTACAATGTTGTAGGCGCCGTTGTTGTGCTGTTTACTTTCCTGAACTCTGCAATGGCATCGTCCACCCAGCGGTTTCTTACGTTTGAGATTGGGCGGAAAAACCAAGAGCGCCTCCACAAGGTGTTTTCCACGAGCATACTGATACACGCCCTTATTGCCGCGGTTATTCTGGTTTTGGCGGAGACGGTGGGGCTGTGGCTGTTTTATAGCAAGATGGTTATCCCTGAGGGGAGGATGCAGGCGGCCATGTGGGTCTACCAACTGTCGGTGTTGAGCAGCTTGGTTACCATCATGAGCGTGCCCTACAATTCTGCAATAATTGCGAGGGAGAAGATGGACGTGTTTGCCTACATATCCATGCTGGAGGTATCGCTGAGGTTGGTTGTGGTGGTGGCTTTGAGCTTCGCGGCTGGCGACAGACTGATGGTGTATGCCTTTCTGCTCTTTATGGTGTCGCTTCTCATTAGGGGTGTTTATATGGCGTATTGCAGGAGGAATATCCCGGAGACGCGCTTTGTGTTTGTGTGGGACGGGAAGCTGTTTTCCGAGATGCTTCACTTTGCCGGATGGAGCATGTTTGGCAACCTGGCGTATGTGGGGTATACTCAAGGTGTCAATATCCTTTTGAATATATTCTTCGGTCCGGTGGTTAATGCCGCGCGAGCCATTGCCGTGCAGGTGCAGGGCACAATCATCAACTTCTGCAATAGTTTTCAGACTGCCTTGAATCCGCAGATAACAAAATCGTTTGCTGCCGATGATAGACAGTATATGAACAGTTTGGTCTTGGGCAGTTCCAAGTTTTCGTATCTCTTGTTGCTGCTTATGGCACTGCCGCTGATGATAGAGACCCATCAGGTGCTGGTCATTTGGCTGAAGATAGTGCCCGACCATACGGTGTCGTTCCTAAGGATAATCTTGATGGTAACGATGGTCGACGTGCTGGCAAACCCGTTGATAACATTGGCTCAGGCAACGGGCAAGATACGAGGGTATCAGATTGTGGTAGGCGGGGCACTGCTGATGATTGTGCCCTCGGCATATATCGCGCTTAAGCTGGGCGGCTCGCCCGAGAGCGTGTTTGTGGTGCACCTCTGCTTGGCTATCGTGGCTCAGGTGTTGCGCCTGTGGCTACTGAGAGGATTGGTGGGGATATCCCTTAGGAGATATCTTAGGAGCGTTGTCTTGCCCTTGGTGTATGTGACTGCTCTTTCGGTTATCCCGCCGTTGGTGGTATATAGCAGGATGGAGGCATCGCTGTGGCGTTTGGTGTGCGTGGTGGCGGTATCCTGTCTATCGGTATTGCTCTTCGGCTATGCGATGGGGCTGAGCGAGGGGGAGCGAGGGCTTGTGAAGAACAAGGTGAAACATATTAAGGAAAGAATACGATGCTTCAGATAACGGACAAGGAGATGTGTTGCGGCTGCAATGCCTGCGTGCAAGCATGCCCGGCTTCGTGCATAAAGATGGTGGAAGATGGCGAGGGCTTCTCTTACCCGAAGGTGGATGAGGGGAGGTGCATCGACTGCGGGATGTGCGAAAAGGTCTGCCCCGTGAGAAATCCCTATCAACCCCGTGAGGCACGGGAGGTGTATGCCGCGAGGTCGATGAACACACTTACGAGGGAGAACAGCTCTTCGGGGGGCGTGTTCATGGAGCTGGCGCGTTGGGTATTGGGGCAAGGAGGCGTGGTGCTGGGCGCGCGCTTCACCAAGGACTGGAGGGTTGAGCATGCCTCGGCGCAGGCGGAAGAGGGCGTGAGGGCTTTCTGCGGCTCCAAGTATGTGGAGAGCCGCGTGGGCGAGACCTTCAAGGAAGCACGCGAGTGTTTGAAGCAAGACCGATGGGTATTGTTTTCGGGCACTTCCTGCCAGATATCGGCATTGAACCATTTCTTGAGGAAAGAATACGACAAGCTGCTTACCGTCGAGGTGGTGTGTCACGGCGTGCCGAGCACAAAACTGTGGCGCGCATACTTGGATTATATCACCGGAAAAAAACCGGAGGAGATTCGTGACATCAGATTCCGGAGCAAGGAGACGGGATGGAAGAATTATAGCTTTGTGTGCGACATGGGGCATCGCCGCACGCAGGAGACATTCCGACGGAACCCATACATGAGGGCATTTTTGAGCGATTCGTTGCTCCGTCCCTCGTGCTATAGCTGCGCGTGCAAGATGTTTGCCACCGAAAGCGACCTGGCGTTGGCGGACTATTGGGGTGTGTGGCATCTTCAGCCCGAGGCGGACGACGACAGGGGCACGGGCCTCGTGTTTGTGCACACCCGGAAGGTCCGGGAGGTGTTGGAGGCTCTGCCCGTAAAGATGAACAAGGTAGTCATGCCCATTGAGAAGCTGAGAGAATATAACCCCGCGATAGGGCAGCCCGCAAGGAGGCCCTTGAGGATTAAGCGAAGACTGTTCTACCTGGGGATGAAGGCGGGCGTGCCGTTTCCTTGGTTGGTGGACGTGATTGCAAAGAAGAGAGGCATCGTGGGCGCCATTAAACAATTATTGAAGAGATGAAGATTGCGATATTGACATTACGGCTGCATGTGAACTATGGCGGTATCCTTCAGGCATACGCCTTGATGGCCACCCTTAGGCGCCTTGGCCACGAGCCTTGGCTCATCTTCAACCAGCCGTTTACATACAGAAAATGGTATTCCCAATGGGGCGTGTTCATAAAGAATGCCTTCAAGAAGTTTGTGCTCGGGGAGAAGAATCTCGAGGTGTTCCGCGAGAGGAGAATCAAGAGGGAGTTCGAGACCGTCTATACCAATGCTCTCCGCTTCGTGGACGAGCATCTGAAGCCCCGCACCGGCATTGTGTGCACCAAGAAGGAGTGGCGCCGGCTGCAGAGGGAATACTCGTTTGATGCTTATGTGGTGGGGAGCGACCAAGTGTGGCGCCCCTCGTACGCCAAGCCCATTGCGCGATACTTCCTCTCATTTCTCGATAAGAAAGATGAGGTGAAGAGAATCTCTTACGCGGCATCTTTCGGGGTGGACGAATGGACATTCACGCCGAAGGAGACCGCTGAGTGTCGCTCGTTGCTGCAGAGGTTTGATGCCGTCTCAGTGCGCGAAGAATCGGGCATTGAGCTATGTAGAACCCACCTTGGAAGGGATGCCCTTCATGTACTTGACCCCACGATGTTGCTTTCGCGTGAGGACTATACCGCCCTCTTGAAGGATAATGACGTGAAGAAGCAGGGCATTATGGTGTATGTGCTGGATAAGTCGGAGTGGAAAGACGCTATTGTGGGGCAGATGGAGGAGACTCTCGGGATGCATGCCTTTAGCATAGACAACCAAGTGTCAGTGTCCGGCCGTGTTGCTCCGCCTGTGGAGGACTGGCTACGTGGGTTTGCTTCGGCGGGGTTTGTGGTGACGGACTCGTTCCACGCCTCAGTATTTGCCATCCTCTTCCACGTGCCGTTCTGCGTGTGTGTAAACAAGGCACGAGGTCTGGCGCGTATCCGCTCCCTCTTAAGGCAGTTTGGCTTGGAAGATTGCTTGGTGGACGATGAGTGCGACATCTCCCATATCAATCCCCTTCACCCCATCGATTGGATGGCAGTGGACAAGAAGATGGATGCCCTCCGTGCTTATTCCCTCGATTTTATAAGATTGAGTTTGTGATAAACGTTTGCTCGTAATTCATGCTTGGCGGATGAGATACGAGGTGCAGAGCCACGAATGCGTAATGGGGAGGGATGGCTATGAGTTTTTGTCGAGGAGCTTGTTGAGAAAAGACTCCGAGACATCGGGGAGAATTTTTCTGAAGTGAGCCATCAGACGTTGCCGCGACTCTTCGGGAGTGCGGTCGGGATGGCAGGCTGCTTTCCCGAACAGGTTTTCGGGGATGGTCAGCAGCGACCATCCCCAACCATATGGTTTGCCGTGTTTGTCTTGCGGATAAACGAAATCTTCGGTCACGATGCGGCAACTCATTTGCAGCTTGTTGACAAAACCGTCGAACTTACCCCTCATCTTGGGTGCGGTGAATCCGCACGAACGTCGGAGGTCGCGGGTCGTCATGCTGCCGTTTATTTTCAGTATTTCGATGATGGCTTCCTCGATGCTGCCTTCCTTAGGGGCGGGGTGGATGTTCCGGCGGCAGTCTGTATCATCTTTTACCTCACATGGTCATCTTACCGGAAATTCCGTAATTCTAAGTGTTGTGCAACCATAAGGGATAAGCTCGATGGTGTCTTCTCCACTTACATCCCCACCTATCTGAGTGAAGTAGGGGACGGGACCGGCCGAACCTCTCACTTCCGTCCAGTCGTTTACCCTTACGGCTTTCGTCTTTATGTGTATCGGGGCGTTCTCCACGTTCCATGGGTAGAGAGCCACGGTGTCGGACTTCTCAACGGTGAATGCCTTCTTGATATTCTCATTTGTAAGCGAACCCCAGAGCAGGGCATAGTTCCAAGGACTGTCCGAGGTCACTTCGTAGTACCATTTGCCATAGGTTTCCGCATCTTTACCCTCGAACATCTTCTTTTCCCAGTGTTCGTTCATCTTCAGCGCGTAGACCAGCGGTCCGCGTTCAACAACGGCACTGTTCTCATACCAGCGACTGACGGTTACATCCATCGGAAGCTCGAGGCTGAGCACATCACCGCTTTTCCACTCTCGGTTGATACGTGCGACGGTTCCCGGGTAGGCATCCACCATCAGCGTCTCGCCGTTGAGTTTGACGACGGGCTGCTTGCACCACGAAGGTATGCGAAGATGGAACGGGAAGAATGCCTTCTTCACTTTCTTGTCTGTAAATGTCACGCGGAATTGCACCGTCTCATCAAACGGGTAGGTTGTCTCCTCCTTGATGTTTGCTTCAATGTTGTTTGCCACGCGTGCCGTCACGTTGGAAGGAGCATAGACAAGTGCGGCGATGCCGTTGTCTGCCGTGGCGTACCAAAGGTTCTGCACGAACTTGGGCCAGCCTTGATGAAGGTTCGACGTGCAGCAGGGATAGCCGTTGAGCACTCCGAAGACAATGTCTGTGTCCTCATGAGGGGTCGAGAACTCGCGTCTGTGGCGTGTGACGGAGATTTGGTTGACTTGCTGGTAATACTGGCGGGCGGAGCAGTCGTCGGTTATCTGTGTCGGCAGTGCATTATACGCCACGCGCTCCAGATAGTCTGCCCACTGCATGTCGCCCGTAACTTCCAACAGTGTCTCGGTGGTAAACATCATCTCTATTGCCGTACACAGCTCCGAACCGGTGGTAGGTTTCCCGAAGCGCAGCAGCTCGTCGCCACCCCACAATCCTGTCGGCAGTCCGATGGTGTTGCGTATGTCGTGGAGGGCTTTCTGCGTAGCTTGAAGTTGCTTGGCATCCTTGCTCTGCTGATAGTAGACAATCGGCTCCTTGAATCCTTGAGCGAGATTTACGCAGTGCAGACTGAGTGGGCGGGACAGGTGGTCCTGATTCATGAACACGTCCGTCCAGTTGAACGTCTGCTTGTGGAGAAGCTCGCCGAGGTCGAGCAGGAACTTTTCGCCGGTGATGTTATAGAGCCAATAGACACTCATCATGTTGTCGCCTCCGCGAAATTCAGCCCAAGAGGTCCAGTTCCCCAGCGGGTATTCCGGCAACTTCTCCAACTGATAGCGGAAATAGCGTGTCATGAAATCGATGACGCGACTGTCGTGCGTTGCCGTGTAATACTGCTGCATGATTTTAAGCATAACCATCTTGGGCCACCAGTCGTGCGAGTTGTCGCGCTGAAGTCCCGGCTCGTATTCGAGGTCTTTGTCCGGACCGAAATAGCCGTCGGGCTTTTGTGAAGCCAGTGCCCATTCAATCCAAGGTTTCGTTTTATCTATCAGTGTTTGGTCGTTCAAGAGGTAGGCAAGCGGAAGCAGTCCGTCTATCCAATACGGTCCGCGTTCCCACATATCGCCGTCGCCACCCAGCCATCCGTTACGTGGACCAACGACCTTGGTATATATCTCGTCTAAGTGTCCGGTCAACCCGTCTTTCATGCGGATGAGTTGTTCCTGCATCCATCCTTCCGCGCGGATACTTCCCAGTGGCAGTTGGATATATTCTTTCTGCAGTAACGGGTGACGGTTGTTTTGATAATTGCCTGCTGCGGGGGCATTGTCGTCTGTGGCAGCTGTAGCCGTCATAACGGTGACGGTTGCCGCAATTAGGATTGTCGTTAGTCTGTTCATGATATAGCTTTGATATGTTTAGTGGAGGCAAAGGTATATAAAAAAAGGAAGCCGGATTTCAAAATCCATCACCATCTAATGACCCCGTTGCGGTAATCAATTGGGGTTGCGCGCTTATTTCCACAACCCTCCTAAGGTCAAATTTGTGAGGTGAGTTTGTCCGCAACGCCCTTGTCTTTTCCCGTAAGCGGATGGTGGGTTCTTTCGGCAGCCTTACCGGTGTTCTTCAACACCTCGGCGCGATACCAAGCACGTGACTTTGCATCGAATTCTTCACGCGAAGCAGTACCTTTTGCTCCATACTCACAAACAAGCATATCCTCAGTGGTAGGAAGATGTTTGAGCTTATTCATATCAAGATTCGTTCTCATTACCGTAAACCGTTTAAAATTTGTTCTGCTCTTTGTAATTCTCTCTTGTAATCCTTAGTGGATTTTTTCATGAAACCATTCAATAGAAGTATCTGACTTGCCTCGATAAAATTTTCGCGGTCGATGGTGAAAAGAATAACTCGATACTCATTTCCGACCGAAACGCGCAACTCGTAGAATTCTGTGTCTACAAGTTTTTTTATCAATTTGGTGTTTACAACCTTCACTTCAGCGATAATGTTCATGGCGTATTTCACCTTGTTTTGAACATTTGTTGGCAGCGAGTTGTAGAACTCATCAAATTCAGCGCTTCTTATTATCGTTCTCATTCCGCAAAAGTAATACAGTTGTTACATTTCGCAAAAAGGGGTTGTGTTGAGGGTGTGAAATATTCCCCGAGCGTGGAATTAGGCCCTCTTTCGCCTTCGGGGGAGTTTGTTGCGGAGGTTGTAGGATGTGCGGACCTCTT
>CAVGKO010000064.1:0-8630 GCA_963629885.1 Anaerobutyricum sp. | reverse complement strand
CCGATATTCTTAACCTTGAGAAGGTATTCGGCAATCTGAACGGCATTCAAGGCGGCGCCTTTCTTGATTTGGTCGCTTACGGTCCAAAACGTAAGACCATTCGGGTTGCTGATGTCTTTGCGGATACGACCTACATATACGGGGTCGTTGCCGGCCACGAACAAAGGCATGGGGTATTCTTTGTTTGCCGGATTGTCTTGCAGAACTATTCCTTCGCCTTCGGCAAATGCCTTACGTGCTTCTTCCACGCTAAGCGGACGCTCTGTCTCAATCCATGTAGCCTCGCTGTGGGCACGCATAACCGGGACGCGCACACAGGTGGCGCTCACCTCAATGTCGGAGTGCATTATCTTTCGCGTCTCGTTATACATCTTCATCTCTTCTTTTGTATATCCGTTGTCGGTAAACACGTCTACGTGAGGGATTACATTGTATGCCAACTGATAGGCAAACTTCTCCACCGTGGGCTCTTCTCCCCTTATAATCTGGGCGTATTGCTCAACCAACTCAGCCATAGCCTTTGCGCCTGCACCGCTGGCAGCCTGATAGGTGGCCACATGCACACGCTTGATGTGCGACACCTTCTCGATGGCTTTCAAGGCAACAACCATCTGGATGGTCGTGCAGTTCGGGTTGGCAATGATGCCTCGCGGATGGTTCAATGCATCCTCCGGGTTCACTTCGGGAACAACCAATGGCACATCGCTGTCCATGCGAAACGCGCTGGAGTTGTCTATCATCACTGTGCCGTACTTAGTTATTGTCTCTGCAAATTCCACCGACGTGCCGCCCCCTGCCGAAACAAAGGCAACATCAATGCCCTTGAAGTCGTCGTTGTGCTTGAGCTGCTTGACTGTGTACTGCTTACCACGGAAACTGTAAACACGTCCTGCACTACGCGACGAGCCAAAGAGCGTCAGCTCGTCTATCGGGAAATCTCTTTCATCGAGCACGCGTAGGAACTCTTGCCCCACTGCTCCACTCGCACCAACAATTGCTACTTTCATTTTGAGCACTGATTAATTTGTATTGTAATGTAAAAAGTTGTCGTAACTTTACCGCACACGCTCCGACGAACGGGAACACTAAGGCGACAAGTTGTAAGCAAATAGCCCGCAAATATAGATAATTCACAACAAAGCACACGACTATGAAACAATTTATTATTTTTCTCCTCGTATTGTTTCCCGTTTGTTCATTTGCCCAGTTCGCGGAAACTTTCGATGGTCCGGAGATAAACTCCACCAATCCTTGGGAGGGCGATTTGGATATATTTTCGCTCAGCGGTGACGGGTGGCTCTTCTTCGACTACTCCGGACGGTCGGATACCTGCAGGTTGTATGCGCCCATAACCTTCTCTTCAAACATGGAGTGGGAGGCAAAGATGCGGTTCTCGTTCAGCCCCACCAGCTACAATAAGCTTCACCTATACGTCTATCGCACGGGGCAACCCAGCGATGTGTTATACTTTATACGTGTGACGGATGTCGTCTCATTATATAAATGGCCGCCCAAGGGGGAGGCAAAGCAGTTGATTAAGGGACAACGGAAGGTGGAGAAGGATACCGATATCCATATTAAGTTGGTCTTGGAAAACAACAGTCAATGGACGTTGTATACCTGCATGGGTAGTAAGGATGGCTTCCAAGAAGAAGGTACGTGTAAGGTGTCGATGGAAGACTTGCTTGACGGAGCAAACTTGAATCTGAGTTGCATCTGCAGGGCTAAGTCATATAAGAACTATCATCTCTTGGTGGACGAGCTGTTGGTCAGAAACGAATTGACGGATACCTCAGAAACCTCCACCGACAACCCCGATGAATCTGATACATCGGACGAGGAGAGTGGCGATGAGGAAGATGGCAGCGGGGAAGAAGGTGGCGAAGACTTGACTGCGGGCTCCGTTCTTATCAACGAAGTAATGGCTGACCCGAAAGGATTGACCAATCTGCCGGAAACAGAATATGTGGAGCTACATAATACTACATCCAATGGTATAACGCTTTCCGGTTGGCAGTTCTCATACGGAGGGTCGGCAAAGGAGATGACGACCTTCGTGATACCCGCCGGAGGCTACGCCGTGCTCTATCGCTCCGGCAGAGATATCGAAATCGATACGGAGGCCACAGATGTGCCGTTAGACAACTTCCCGTCTAAACTGGCAAACGACGGGAAAGAACTAAAGCTGTTGAACTCCGCCGGAGAGGTAATAGACGAATACTCCTATCCCAAAGCTACACCTGCCCGGTCGTGGGAACGTGGCTCTTCCGGGGACTGGCATCTCTCTTCAGACCCTCGTGGAGGTACCCCCGGCGCCGCCAACTCCTCCGGGGCAGACGATGAAGGAGACGGGGAACAAGACCAAGACCCGGAGCAGGACCAAGGCCAAGAGCAAGACCCGTCGGAGGATATTGTTGTTGAGCCGTCCGAGATTATCTTCAACGAACTTCTGCCGGAGCCATACACCGATGGCAGTGAATATATCGAACTATATAACCGTTCCGACCGTCAGTTGTCACTGTCAGGTCTCTCGGTAGCCGTCCGCAAGACCGATGGCACGTTGAACACCCGTTACCCCTTGTCGTCAATCACCTCAACGATTGAGCCGGGTGGCTACGCGTTGCTCACCAAGAATCTGTCGGGCGTTACCGAGTTCTACACTATTCTCTCGCAGTCTTCTTTGTTCGAGGTTAGCAAACTGCCCATCTTGGCAAATACTTCCTCCACGCTTGTATTGTTCCGTACGGCAGATGGAACAATAATTGATGAAGTGGCATATTCCTCCAACTGGCATGCTTCGTCGGTGAAGAATCATAAAGGTGTTGCCCTCGAACGTATCGACCCTGAGGCAGAGACGCAGTTGGCTGATAACTGGACCTCGGCATCTGCCACAGCAGGCTATGGAACGCCGGGCTATCAAAACTCGCAGGCGAGCATCACCGGCTCCGATGATTCACAAACAACGACGGGCATAGAACCTCCCAAGTGGGACGATGGACAGGGTTACTACATCCTTCCCTACGACCTCGATGAGCAAGGATACAACTGTCGCGCTTTCGTGTTCAATCTGGCGGGCGCCCGTGTTGCCGAGATAGCAAACAACGAACTGTTGGGTACGAGTGGCAAGCTTACCTGGAACGGCGAGTCTTCGTCCGGAAAGCGGCTGCCGGCGGGTGTCTACATCTTCTATGCCGAGTTGTATAACACCGATGGCGTGGTGAAAAAACACAAGAAAGTGTTTCTCGTCAGATAAACCTCGCCGCTAATTGTAAACGGCAGTATACCACGCCAACCGCTTATACCATTCGGTCAGCTTCTGTAGCGATGGTTGGGGAACAAATACTGAGAGACCGCAGTAATGCTCTATTTCTTTCGCTCCAACCACAGAGTAATAGGAGTAAGGTGTGGCATATTTGCAGACAACGGCTTTGTTGAGGTAGGTGCTGAAACGTTCATACTGCTCGCCGGAGGCCAAATGTTGGATGAAATCGTCGAAGTCGTAGAGCATATGTGGGCTTTGGGCTGTTAGATAGTCCAAGACCTGCATCTCGCTAAGAGGTAATGCGTAGATGTCTTCTTCTGTCTTGTCTTTCAATATCTCGTTGACAACGATGGCCAAGCTGTCCAGTTCATCGGATTTGACCAGTGAGACTGTACCATACGACTCGTTTCCGTTGTTGCTGTAGTAGTCGTAGAAGCTTTTGGCAACAGCCGCCAGGTCGGCTTCATCCTCAAACAATGCCGGCAGGAAATTGTCGTAAGGGAACCCTTGGGCAAGCACTTCCGTTGGTGTGCCAAGCATATAGTCCGTCCGTTTACGCAGCTCATAAGCACATTCTATACCGCTCATATAACAAGCATCGAACAGCATGAAGTCGAAATGAAAACCCTCCAATGCCTCGTTTATCTCCGTAATCTCCATATACTCATTGTTCTCTTCCCCGAAGGAACGAAGTGAACTATAGTTGCCGGGTAGCCATGACGTGCCATGGCTGGATAGAATCATGCCGTAGCTGTCTGCGGGAAACAACTCAGTCACGTCCTGAACCACATTACGCATAGTCTCCGGCGACACGGCGCTTTGGTTTTCATAGAAGCGGACTGTGTCTGTTGTTATTTGCCCCTTCTTGTTCTCTTTTATCTGAAACAAATATGACTTGCGTTTGTTCTCCGAGTAGTAGACCACCAAGTTGCCATTATTCAAATTGCTGTTGTAGGCCACTGACTTCATTTGGTCGATGTTGGAATAGATATACTCTCCCAAACTGCTGGCAACAACATAGGTAAGGACCGTACGCTTGGGTTTTGCCGGCGTGTCGCTTCCTCCCTTATCGCAACCGACCAACAAGGTAGCGCAGATTATGCTACAAATGGCAATTCTGATATTCATGGCTACAATTTCACTTTTATGCTCTTGCCATCGCTCTCGTTATGGAAGCGGTCGACTGCGGTTACTACGTAGCGATATTTCTTCCGCCCTTCATCGTACGACATGATAAGCCGTGTCTTGCGGGTAATCTTTACAATCTTGGAGGGGTCGCTAAGGTCGATAGGCTCGCCCTCGGCAAACTTATACACAACGAAGTAGGAGGCAAGTTCCGGATTGGTTGGGTCTTGTTCTGCCTGCCAATGCAGCATATAACCATCGGAGGTCCATTCCTTTTTCAGCTTCTTCACCGCCTGCGGAGCCTGATTGTGCATATGGGTATATGCAGGAATCAATGCCGGATAGCGGTGATAGTTTCTTTTTAGGCTGTCTGCCACACCTTTATTGTTCCACAACAACTCATTGGCGGGCCAAAAGCAGTTGCCTTTCACCTTCGACAGCGAACGCTCGTAATGCATCTTGCGTGTCAATTGACCTGCTTTCATGGTGCGTGCCACATCTTGTCCGATATATAGATGCGTGCCATCGAGGGAGGCTTTCTTGTTCCACCATTTAATCAAGGTGACATAGTCGGCAGCAGAATGACCTATTTCCCAATATATCTGTGGCATGTTATAGTCAATCCATCCTTCCTTAACCCAATGCATGATATCGGCATACAGGTCGTCGTAGTTTTGAAGGCCGTTGGTGTTGCTACCCGAACCATCCGGCGTGCTTTTCTTGTTGCGGTAGATGCCAAACGGGCTGATGCCGAAGCGCACCCATGGCTTCGTACCCTGTATGGTTTGTTTTAGTTCGCGAATCAGAATATTCACGTTCTCACGACGCCAATCGCCTCTCTCGGACTCGGTGTAACCCTTGTTTAAGCCATATTTTTGGAAGCTATAGTCATCGGGGAACGGCGTTCCTGCGACAGGATACGGATAGAAATAGTCATCCATATGAATGGCATCCACGTCGTAACGGCTGACAATGTCGCGTACTACCTTGCAGATGAAACGGCGGCATTGGGGCAGCCCCGGGTCGAATAGTATCTTTTTGTTGTAGGTGACAAACCAATCAGGATGGCGATTGTAGATATGTGTATCGGCAAACTGAGTACTACCCTCTGTACCGGCACGGTAAGGATTCAGCCAAGCATGAAACTCCATATTCCGTTTATGACATTCACGAATCAGAAACTCCATCACATCAAAGTCGCCCTCCGGGGCAAGACCTTGCTGACCGGTATAAAAACGACTCCAAGGTTCGAGGTTCGATTTATAGAATGCATCGGCCTCGGGACGCACTTGAAAGATTATGGCATTGATGCCACATGCCTGCAGGTAGTTCAGTTTGCGCACAAAGTCTTTTCTCAACTGTGCCGGCGTCTTGTCTTTATATTCTTCCTGAAAAGCAGTCTGAATCCATGCGCCTCGAAATTCCCGTTTGTCTGTCTTGGCAGTAGGTTCGCCATTGGGAATGTTTCGCATTGTTGAACATGATGTGGAAACAAGAATGATTGCTACTAAAAGAAACTGTATGTATCGGTTATTCATGATTCTTGTGTTTTTAATTTGCAGCAAAGATAATAAATAATGGTAAACACATTGAAAGCTAAATCGGGGCTGTCGTTTCTTTTTGTTACTTTTGCCCGTTCATTTCGGGGGAATTTATGTCTGAGAATGGTTCCATAGTTATCAAAGGGGCTCGTGTCAACAATTTGAAAGGTATTGATGTGGAGATTCCACATGGCAAGTTGGTTGTCGTTACCGGATTGTCGGGTAGCGGCAAGTCGTCGCTTGTTTTCAATACGTTGTATGCTGAGGGACAACGTCGTTATGTGGAAAGTCTTTCGGCATATGCCCGCCAATTCTTAGGCCGTATGAGTAAACCGGAATGCGACTATATCAAAGGCGTTCCGCCTGCCATAGCCATTGAGCAACGAGTTAACACTCGCAATCCACGCTCAACGGTGGGTACATCCACAGAGATATATGAATATATGCGACTGCTCTTCGCCAGGATTGGCAAGACCTTCTCGCCGGTGTCGGGCACGGAGGTGAAGAAACATCAGGTGAAGGATATTGTCAACGAGGTGTTGTCGTATCCAAAAAACACCCGTTTCACCGTATCTGCTCCCATTGTCCTGCCTGAAGGGCGTGAGATGAAGGAACAAATCGAAATATTACAAAAGGAAGGATATACCAGATTGTCGGTTGATGGTGCTGTCCACCGTATTGGAGATGTGATAGCAGATGAATCATTACTTGCTTCTCATAATATTGAACTGTTGATAGACCGTCTGACGGTCTCTGACGACAAAATGGTTAGAAGTCGTATTGCCGACTCGGTGGAAACGGCGTTTTTCGAAGGAAATGACACATGCATCATCAATATCTATACCGCCGAAGGTGTTGTTACAAAAGAATATTCAAAGAAGTTTGAGGCAGACGGCATAACCTTTGCGGAACCGACCGACCAAATGTTCAGTTTCAATAATCCACTTGGCGCATGCCCCTCTTGTGAGGGAGTTGGCAAAGTGGTGGGCATCGACGAGGATTTGGTGGTGCCGGACAAAAGCCTGTCGGTCTATCAAGGTGCCGTGGCTTGTTGGAAAGGCGAGGTGATGGGTGAATGGCTAAAGGAATTCATCAATAGGAGCGTTAAATATGATTTCCCCATTCATCGTCCGTATTGTGACTTGACACAAAAAGAAAAGGACTTACTATGGCATGGAGCACGAGGGCTATATGGAATAGATGACTTCTTTAAGTTTGTTGAAGATAATCTGTATAAGATACAATATCGTGTCATGCTGGCCCGCTACCGGGGAAAGACGGTATGTCCACAATGTAAGGGTACCCGCCTGAAGCCGGAGGCGCTGTATGTAAAAGTGGGTGGAAAGAATATCGCTGAGTTGGTGTCGCTACCCATCGTTCAAACAAAGGCGTTCTTCGATGATTTGGTGTTGAGTGAGGCGGATGCTGTTGTGGCAAAACGATTGCTGATGGAGATAAAGAGTCGTTTGCGGTTTCTTACAGATGTGGGTTTGGGCTATCTGACCCTCGACCGCTTGTCTTCAACGCTCTCGGGAGGTGAAAGCCAACGTATCAATCTGGCAACTTCGTTGGGAAGCGGTCTGGTTGGTTCCCTATATATATTGGATGAGCCAAGCATAGGGTTGCATTCGCGTGACACCGGTTTGCTTGTAAACGTGTTGCGCCAACTACAAGCGTTGGGCAACACTGTGGTTGTTGTTGAGCACGACGAGGATATAATTCGTTCAGCCGACTACATCATAGATATTGGCCCAAAAGCGGGTCGGCTTGGTGGCGAGGTGGTTTTCCAAGGAGCGGTTAATAATCTTCCGGCAGAAAGCAATAGTTATACGGTACGATATCTGACCGGCGAGGATAAGATAAGTGTACCTCCATTTCGCCGTCTGTGGAACAATTATATAGAAGTAAAGGGCGCACGTAAGAACAATCTGAAAGGTATCGATGTGCGATTTCCACTGAATGTGATGACGGTGGTTACCGGAGTCAGTGGCTCGGGAAAGAGTTCCTTGGTGCGCGACATATTCTATGAAGGAGTGAAACGTAGTCTCGATAATGCTGCCTGCTTGATGGTTGATTGTAGCGGATTGGAAGGTGACATTAAAATGATTGAGGGAATAGAATTTGTCGACCAGAACTCAATCAGCAAAAGTTCGCGCTCCAATCCAGTGACCTACATCGGTGCTTATGACGAGATACGTAAACTTTTTGCAGACCAGCCCTTGGCTCGGCAGATGGGATATACGGCTGCTTACTTCTCCTTCAACAAGGAAGGAGGACGCTGCGAAGAGTGCAAGGGGGACGGATGTATCACCGTGGAGATGCAGTTTATGGCAGACATCACCTTGAAATGCGACAGTTGTCATGGCAAACGTTTCAAGCAGGATGTCCTTGATGTGGAATACCACGGTGTGAATATCTACGACGTGTTGGAGATGACCGTCGACCAGGCGATAGAGTTCTTCTCGCAACAACCCGATGAACAAGGGATGAAGATTGCGAAGCTTCTGCAACCTCTGCAAGATGTTGGTTTGGGTTACATCAAACTTGGACAGACGTCTGCTACACTTTCCGGCGGAGAGAACCAAAGGGTGAAGCTGGCGTACTATCTTGGGCAGGAGAAACAGCGACCCATGTTGTTTGTGTTCGACGAGGCATTGCTCCAAACCGAGAAAGAGATTTACGCATTGGCAGGCACCGAGTTT
>CAVGKO010000063.1:0-8801 GCA_963629885.1 Anaerobutyricum sp. | reverse complement strand
CCACAAGATGGGAGGCGTCATTCTTGTTGCTTCCATTATAATATGGTTCTTGGGCTATTTTCCCCGCCACAACGAGAAGGAGGATGTTTTTGACAAGCAGATAGCCGAGATAGAAAACACCACCGCGGATTCAAAGGAGAAGCAGGAGAGCATCGCCGAACTGAAACGGCTGAAAAACATAGAACATCAAAAGAACTCGTATATCGGAAGGATTGGGCAGACAATCCAGCCCGTGCTCCAGCCGCTTGGATTCGACTGGAAGATGAGCGTCAGCCTTCTGACCGGCATGGCAGCCAAAGAAGTTGTTGTAAGCACGCTGAGTGTGTTGTATACCGGCGAGGAGGACGATGGCATGGTATTGTCGGAACGCATCAAACAAGACATTGATGAAGACGGGCAACCGGTGTTCACGCCCTTGGTTGCACTGAGCTTGATGTTGTTTGTGCTCATCTATTTCCCCTGTATCGCCACGGTATCGGCCATTGTCAACGAGTCGGGCTCGTGGAAGTGGGGATTGTTCGTCATAGCCTACACCTGCATCTTGGCGTGGATTGTTTCGTTTGCGGTCTACCAAACCGGCAGTCTGTTTGTTGGACTAATTAGTTAGGAGACGTTTCTTATGTGGCAAGAAATAGCAATAATCATCATCGGTCTGCTGACCATATTGTACGTAGGGCGGAAGATATATAAAATGTTCGGCAAAGGCGGGCATTCATCCTCGGCATGCAAAGGCTGCTGCGGATGCCCTCGTGGAAAGCATTGATTCCGCCGTGAGGAGGGGATATATTCTTTTTTTATACTTTTGCTTCGCACAAGAAAAGACAATCAATCAATGACACAATATTTCCGTCACTTATCGTATATCGTTTTCCTCGTTTTTGCTCTCTGCGGATGTTCTGACGAGGACAAGGATGAAGAAATAACGGTCCTTAGAATGAACGCGGACGAGGCCACGCTACGTTTACAGCAGATTGCCTACGGTAGAGATTCCGTTGAGCGTTTCAAGATGGTGCATCTCTCCGACCCGCATCTTTCGTCGTGGACTGCCGACAACATCTACACTTCGCCCAAGAACCTCAAGGAAGCCGTTGAGTTTGCCAACCTTGCCGTCCCAAAGATTAATGCCGTGGCAGCAACGGGCGATTTCATCAGCAATACCAAAGAGACAACGGCGTCGGATGCCAAGGATTATATGTCGGCCCTCATCTCTTTTCTGTTCAAGGACAACCTCGTGCCGAGTTTTGTCTGCACGGGCAACCACGATGCCAACACCCTTACCGACAACACGGACTATTACCTCAGCAAGCAAGACATCAATGCTCTGCTCTTCAAGAAGACGAACCACCCCTTGCATCAGCCTTCGGGCGAGAACTACTATTATGCCGATTTGGACAATCCTCTGGGAGGCACCATCCGCATCATCGCACTGGACAACACCGACAGGGAGAGCCTTAAGTATAATCCCATGAACATAAGCTGCATCACCCCCAAGCAGGTGGATTGGCTGATAAACACCGCCCTGAAAGAGGGCATGACATCCGGGCATCACGTCATCATCCTGAACCATCACCCCTTGCAGCCCTACTCCAAGGATTTGTCCACTTATATGTGTTCGGGGACTCACCTCTATGGCGAAAAGATGATACCCGATATCATCAACGCATTTATCAAGAAAGAGAGCCTCTCGAGGAAATACAAAACAATCTGTTCGCCTTATAATACACTGCAGGTGGAAGCTGACTTCACCGGCGTACCGGGGGAATTTGTTGCCTACCTTGGCGGGCATGCCCACACGCCGGCATATTTCGAGGTAAGCTGCAACGACAGCTTGCAGGCAAAGCAGATTATGCTGCTGGCAAACACGCTTTCGCCCGACTGCCAAAACCACAACTACACGGAGATAGACCGCGAAAGCAATGCCAACCGCAATAGTTTCTTCATCTACGCCGTTGACACCCAAGAGGGGAATATCTACATAACCTATTTCGGGGCAAAAAGCAGTAACCTTTCCACAATAGAAACGGTATCTTATCGTTAATGAATACATGAGTGATACAAGGCCGTTTATCGACAACACATATTATCTGCTTTTTATCTTCACGATGGTTTTCGGCGTATTGTTCTACGACGCGCTGAACCTTACGTTCGTGGACGAGTTGTGCGCCCTGGCGTTGTGTGCTCTCTATGCCTATTATGTTTTGCACACGCCGAACTGGGCTTTCAACAAATTGTTTCTTACAACCCTTGGGGTATTTCTTTTCTATTTGTTCTACTCCTTCTATATCCATAGCAACACCAAGGCAGCCATCATATCCGACTTCATCATCCAGTTTAAGCCCTATATCGCGTTCTTCACCGTCTACGCCTTTGCGCCGCGGTTCAACGAGCAGATGAAAAAGAACATACGGCTGCTTGTGGGCGTGTTTTCCATCTACCTCTTGATAATCGGGATAGCGGGGTTGTTCAACAATTCGATATTGAAGATTATGCTTGGGCACGAGTCGCGCCTTGCCACCGCTTCAACCATCATGGCGCTGACCTATCTGTTTTGCAGCAACTACACGATGAAAGACAAAATCATATTCCTTGTCATCCTTTCCATCAGTCTCTTCTCGGGGAGGTCAAAGGCGTATGGGTTCTTCGTGTTGGCAACGTTCTTGGTGCTATATCTCAATAGAAGCTTTAGGTTGAAGTTCAATTTCAAGAACTCGATGTTGCTGACCGTCGCGTTGGTATTGACCACCATCGTTGCGTGGGACAAAATCAATCTCTATTTCATTCAGGGCGGATTTGGAGGCGGAAGGGATGTGGACGATTTGTATGCCCGCATGGCTCTGTATTATTTCTCAACCAACGTGTTCATGGATTACTTTCCCTTTGGTTCGGGGTTTGCCACGTATGCGACCTTCACCTCGGGGGCCTATTATTCTCCCCTCTACAACAAATACGGGATGGATATTTTGTACGGATTGACTGAGAGCGACCCCAAATTCATAGCCGACACCTACTATCCCGCCTTGGCGCAGTTCGGCGTTGTGGGGGCGGCATTGTTCTTTTTGTTTTGGATAACCCTCGGCATAAAAGCCGCGAAGCTGCTGAAAGAGGGGGTAAACCTGAAGTATTTCGCAATCACAATTCTGATAATAATATTCTTTCTGATAGAATGCACGAGCGACTCCACAATCACGCACAACAGAGGATTGTTTGTGATGATGCTGTTGGGACTGGCCTTAAAACACATGAAAACATCTCTTGCAAATGAAAATTCTAATAGCCAATAAATTTTACTACAACCGAGGGGGCGACTGCGTTGCGTCCATTGCTTTGGAGACTCTCTTGAAGGAGAAGGGTCACGAGGTGGCGTTCTTCAGCATGCAGCACCCGGAGAACATGGCCTCCGAGTGGAGTAGGTTTTTCCCCTCAACGGTAGATTTCCAAAAGGGAGGCATTGGCAATAGAATCAGAGCCACGAGGCGCATATTCCATTCTTCGGAGGTAGGGAGAAAGTTCAGGGCGCTTATTGATAGCTTCAAGCCGGACGTTCTTCACCTTGGCAATATCCATTCGCAGCTCTCGCCCTACATCGGCGAGATAGCCCATCGTAGGGGCATCAAGGTGGTATGGACCATGCACGACTACAAACTTGTGTGCCCAAGCTATTCGTGCATCCGCGGAGGGGAGAACTGTGAGCTGTGCATACACCGGGGTTGTTGGAATGTATTGACCAAAAAGTGCATGAAAGGCAGCCTGCCTGCCAGTCTTGTTGCGTTCTTGGAGGCATGCTATTGGAATAAGAAGAGACTTAACCAAAACACCGATTGCTTCATCTCGCCAAGCAGGTTTCTTGCCCAAAAGATGATTGAAGGCGGATTCCCCAAGGAGAAGATAAAGGTGATAAGCAATTTCTCCGGAAGAGAGATGCCCCGGGAACTTTACGAGAAGGAGGACTATTATTGCTACGTCGGCCGTCTCTCGAGGGAGAAGGGCGTGGAGACCTTGATAGAGGCAGCGCGGGAGCTACCATACAAATTGGTTGTTGTTGGAACGGGACCATTGAAGAGCCGCTTGGCGCACGAGGGCGACAATATCCGGTTCGTAGGCTTCAAGGAATGGAACAATCTGAGGGAGATTCTCGGCAAGGCTCGGTGCATGGTTATCCCCTCGGAATGGTACGAAAACAATCCCATATCCGTCATCGAGTCGCTTTGCCTCGGTACACCCGTCTTGGGGGCTGATATCGGCGGTATTCCCGAACTGATTGACGAGCAAAACGGTATGCTGTTCACCTCGGGCAATGCAGAGGATTTGAAGGAGAAAATCCGCTTGATGTTCAACAAAACGTTTAATTATAGCGATATTTGTGCTAACGCTCGAAGCAAGTATTCGGCGGACAACTACTACAACAAAATCATTGATATTTATGAGCACTAACATACCATCACCAACAGATATGTGTATCATCACCACCTATCGATGCCCCATGCATTGCAAGATGTGTGATATATGGAACAACCCCACGGAGAAAAGCAAGGAGATAAAGCCCGAGGAGCTGGAGATATTGCCAATCGTAAGGTTTGTCAACATCACGGGAGGAGAGCCTTTCATCCGCGAGGACTTGGACGAGATAGTGGAAGTGCTGTTTAGGAAGTCGCCGAGGGTTGTCATCTCCACCTCGGGATGGTTCGAAGAGAGGATACTGCGTTTGGCGGAGAAGTTCCCCAAGATTGGTATCCGCGTGAGCATAGAGGGCCTCTCGCAGAAAAACGACGAGCTGCGGGGCCGCCAAGGCGGGTTCGACAAGGGGCTGAGAACGCTCCTGACGCTAAAAGAAATGGGCATAAAGGATATCGGCTTCGGGATAACGGTGTCGAACAACAACTCTAAGGACATGATATCTTTGTACCACCTCGCCAAGCAGCTCAACATGGAGTTTGCCACCGCTGCCTTCCACAATTCGTATTACTTCCACAAATACGACAACCAAATAACCAACAAGGAAGAGGTCATTTCGGATTTCGAGAAGCTGATAGCCTTGCAGCTGAAAGAGAACACGCCCAAGTCGTGGTTTCGCGCCTTCTTCAACAACGGATTGATTAATTATATCGAAGGAAACCGCAGGATGCTGCCGTGCGAGGCGGGATTGGTGAACTTCTTCGTCGACCCCTATGGCGACGTTTATCCCTGCAACGGCTTGGAGGAGCAGTATTGGAAGGAGAGCATGGGGAATATCCGCGAGGTAAAAAGCTTTGACGAGTTGTGGAAAAGTGAGCAGGCCGAGAGGGTGAGAGCTTTGGTGCGCAAATGCCCGAAGAACTGCTGGATGGTGGGCACGGCTTCGCCCGTGATGAAGAAGTATATCAAGCATCCCCTCGGATGGGTTGTGAGGAACAAAATGAACAGCATGCTCCACCGCCCGTTGGATTTGGAACGCAGATGGTATGACGTGGGTCAAGACCCCGAGCAGGGCAATTTGAACAAAGACCTATGAGAATCGTTGTAGTTGGACTGAGGGGCTTCCCCAACATACAAGGGGGGATAGAGACGCATTGCGAGGAGCTGTATCCGCGGATAGCGGCAATGGGTCACGAGGTCATCGTTGTGAGGCGCTCGGGCTTCGTGAGGGAGAATCCTCCGAGGACGGAATACCGGGGCGTGAGGTTCAAAGACATCTCTTCGCCGTCGGTTATTGGTCTTGAGGCGGCAGTCCACACGTTCAAAGGCATATGGTATGCCAAGAAGGCGCACGCCGACGTGGTGCACGTGCATGCCATTGGTCCGGGATTGGCCATTCCCTTCGCACGTCTTTTGGGGCTTAGGGTTGTGATGACCCACCATGGTCCGGACTACGACCGCGAGAAATGGGGATTGTTTGCCAAGGCAGTGCTCCACTTGGGCGAATTGTTTTCGGCCCTCTTTGCAAGCGACATCATTGCAATCTCCACGGTAATAACCGACATCCTAAAGAAGAAATATCACCGCACAAAGCGGGTGCACCTCATCTACAACGGCATCACCTCCTTCCCTGCCTTGGATGGCAATACTTGTTATATCTCATCCCTCGGGCTCACTCCCGGGAGATACATCCTGGCTGTGGGGCGCTTTGTGGAGGAGAAGCGTTTCGACAGACTGACGGAAGCTTTCGTGAAGCTGAAACTGCATGACTATCGGTTGGTGATAGCCGGGAATGCGGACTACGAGACATCCTACTGTTTTTCTCTGAAAGATTTTGCGAGGGAGAACCAGGTGGTGCTTCCGGGGATTGTGAAGGGGAGAAATCTTGGTGAGTTGTACGCCAACGCGGCATTGTTTGTGCTCCCCTCCTCGCACGAGGGACTGCCCATCACCCTTCTCGAGGCGATGAGTTTCCGCCGTAAAGTCTTGGCAAGCGACATTCCCGCCAACCTCGCCGTGGGCCTCCCTAAGGAGAACTATTTCCGACTAAACGACCTTAAAGATATGGAAGACCACATCCAATCGTTGCTCAACAACGGCCACGAGTCCCAATCCTACGACCTCAGCAAATACGACTGGGACAAAATCGCCCAACAAACAGAAGCCATCTACACCCGCAAGGAGGAGTAATGCTATAAGCCTTATCATGCGAAACGTTAGAAATTAGGTTTGGAGTGAAACCTAAAAGTTGCATTCCGCAAATCTTTTTCATATGTTTGTGGTCCAAGTTCAAGATTAAGGCTATGAAATTTGTACGGACCATACCGGGTTATAACCACCTTTGGGCAGTAAAAGAAGAAGGAAAAGAAACGGACGAGCTATCGATACTTTTCCGTCGGTGGAGTAATTTTAACTACCTGCTTGATTTCTTCTTTGCCAACATGGAAGATTTGCAAGGATTCTTCAAGATAGAAAAGGTTAGCGATGCCATTAGGGACACCATGGAAGATGCGGAAGAGTTGGAACGGCTCATTCTTGATTTCCCTTATACCGAACAGTTGGATGGATTGTTTCATCCGCTCAGTCTCGGGGACAACCGGGCGCACGAGCTGACTCGAGAAAAAGCAAGGAATTGGGACCGTAGGCAGCATCCAAGTTGGCTTCGCATCTATGCCATTCGTATTGAACCGAACGTATATATCGTCACCGGCGGGGCCATCAAACTCACTGCCACCATGCAGGAGAGGGAGCATACACGGAAGGAACTCGACAAGCTGAATGCCTGTCGCGATTTCTTAAAGCAGAACGGAGTGTTCGACCAAGATAGTTTTATCGATTTTTTTGAGGAGGAGCAATTATGAAGAAGCAGACGTTGGACTTTTTGGAGGCTCATCAAGATGATAAGCCTTCCACATTCATGGAAGATGCCAAGTGGCGTCAGGAGAACGAGGTGTGGCTAAGATGGTCGCGCAGGGTGGCATTGTCTATCGTAGACTATATGCAAAAGAATGGGCTGACTCGTTCCGATATTGCAGACAAGCTCGGTGTTTCGCCGCAGTATGTAAGCAAAATTCTTTCCGGCAACACCAACTTTTCGTTCAAGAGTGTTGCAGAGATAGAACGAAAGCTCGGTATATCCTGCATGGAGCGAGCAATGGCATAAAATTCCGAGTAACTACTCGAAGAGCTTGAGATGCGCCATTACGTTGGTGGAGATTGAGTAGCGCTCGGACTTTTGTTTGAGGAAACGGCTGTAGGCGGAGACGTCAGCCATCGCATTTCTTGGCAAGTTCGTTGAAAAAAGAAGTTGCCCCGGCATGCCCGTTTTTATCTTGCGTAAGCCTTTTGCGACTACGCAAAGAGTCTTTGCGAGCACGCAACATCCTTTCGTCACTTGACAAATAGCCTTTGCGGGCATGCGACATCCTTTCGTCACTTGGCGAATAGTCTTTGCGTGCATGCGACAGCTTTTTGTCACTTGTTAAAGATATATTGCGTGCACGCAATAGCTTTTTGCATCTTAACAAAGATATGCTGCGTGCATGCAATGGCTTTTTGCCGCTTTGCAAAGATATGCTGTATGCATACAAAGGCTTTTTGCCACCTTGCAAAGACTTGTTGCAATCGAAAAAAGCATCTATATTTACGCCGTCAAACAAAAAATCCGATTGTTATGGAACTTTTCTATCAAATTCCGAAGTGCAGAATAGAGAGACTGAACAACTCCGAGTACCAAAACTTCATGCGCCGATTTATTGCCCTTATCCCCACCTCCGAGGAGGCGTCGCCCGTCAATATCCCGTCGGAAATTGTGGCAGAGATGGAAGCTCTGCTTGGGAAGATGACAGACTTGATTCGAGAATCGCGAGCTCAGGAAACAACGCCCGAGAGGAAGGAAGTGGACCGTGGGCGCAGCTCCGTGGCTGCCTATATCTTGGAGCGGGTGCTCAAAAGAGGCTCGCTACTGGGGGAGAAGGAACGTGCCGCAAGCCGCGCACTGAAGAACACCGTCACCCCATACAAGGGCATTGGGCGGCTGCCGATAAACCAAAAGACGGAGGTGATAAAAAGTCTCGTGATGGACCTAAAGAAGGAGGAGTTCAAAGAGGCGGTGGACGTGCTTGGCTTGAAGCCTTACCTCGATGAGTTGGAGAGGCAAAACCTCAGGTTCGAATCCCTCGTGTCGCAAGAGAGCGAGACGCGCGCGGAGATGAGTCTTAGCGGAAACAATGTATCTATTCGCGCCCAGATAAACACCCTTTACACCAAATGCATCATGCTTGCCAACGCCACGCAGGTGCTCACCCCCACAGCAGTAAGCGAAGCCTTCATCCGCGACGTAAACTCGCTGGTAGAAGAGGTCCGCACATCCTACAACCTCCGCAACAAACTCCCCCGAAGGCGAAAGA
>CAVGKO010000062.1:0-8821 GCA_963629885.1 Anaerobutyricum sp. | reverse complement strand
ATTAAGAACTGTGCCTATACGCAATGTTTCCGTCGCGAAGCAGGTTCTTATGGTAAGGATGTTCGTGGACTGAACCGTCTGCACGAATTCTCGAAAGTGGAGTTGGTGCGCATAGATAAGCCGGAGCATTCAAAGCAGTCGCATCAAGAGATGCTCGACCATGTGGAAGGTTTGCTTCAGAAGTTGGAACTCCCGTATCGTATTCTTCGTTTGTGCGGCGGTGACATGAGTTTCACTGCAGCTCTTTGCTTCGACTTCGAAGTCTATTCCGAAGCTCAGCAGCGTTGGTTGGAGGTAAGCTCAGTGTCAAACTTCGACACCTATCAAGCCAACCGTTTGAAATGTCGTTATCGTGATGAGAACAAGAAAACGCAGTTGTGCCATACGTTGAATGGGAGTGCCTTGGCTCTTCCGCGTATAGTGGCAGCCTTGCTTGAGAACAACCAAACACCCGAGGGCATTAGAATCCCGAAGGCATTGGTTCCCTATACCGGCTTCGATATCATTAAGTAATAAATGTAAAGGATACTTCTCAAACTTTGGTTTAATCTCTGTTTGAGAAGTATTTTATAAACTGCGAGCGCTCATACATCATCGGGTCGGGGATGTTTGAGCAATTGAGTTTACCTTGGAACTGCGACAAGTCTTGGAACTGGGCTTGGTGCATCCATTCCTCTATGCAGGTGAGAATCTGTGATATAATCTCACTGCCGTGCGTGTAAAGTGCGCTGCACAGTTGTACGGCAGAAGCTCCAGCCAAGAGACATTTGATTACATCTTCCCAATCGTGAATACCGGTGGAGGAGGCAATACTTATTCCGGGAACCTTTCCGGCGACTATTGCTGTCCAGCGGATGGTGTCGCTAAGGTCGGAGTGGTTACTGAATACGTTGCCCGACACTACTTGCATGTTGTTGATGTCGATGTCCGGCTGATAGAAACGATTGAACATGACCACACCGTTTGCTCCGTTTGCCTTCAATGTATTGACCAAAGCCGGGAGGTTTTCGATGTTTTTGCCAAGCTTCACAATGACGGGTATCGATACCGTTTCTTTCACCTTACGTAGAATGTCGACATAAAGGTCGCGTGTCTCATTGGGATTGTATGCCGTGCTTGTTGGGAGAGAGAATATATTCAGTTCAATGGCATCTGCTCCCGCCAATTCCGTTTGATGGGCAAAGTCAATCCACATATCAGAACGATAGCAGTTGATGCTGCTTAAGACGGGGATGGTGCATTGTTCCTTTGTTCTTTTAATTAGGTCCAAGTAGCTGTTTGCCTGATTTGCCTTTGCGTAGCTATGGATATAATCGGTTACCTCCTCTTGGTTGGAGTCTTGCATAAGCGAATCGCTTTGCATCTCTATCTGTTCTTCGAAGATGGATTTAAGAACGATGGCTCCTGCGCCGGCTTTCTCAAATTCCTTGTTTCGCTCGGGACTGGTCGTGAGACCTGAACTTCCAACAATCAAAGGATTGCGAAGTGTTAGTCCGGCGTATTGGGTTTTCATATCAATCATGTCAGATTCTTTTTAATGCAATTAATACTCTCGTTCGCCGAAAATATTGGTTCCGACCCGTATCATGTTACTTCCCTGACGGATGGCAATGGGATAATCATGGCTCATCCCCATAGACAGTACAGAGAAGTTGTCATCCTCTTTGAAGTATATTGATTTCAGTTCGCAGAAAAGCTCATGTAGGGTGTGAAACTCATGTTCGATGAGTGTTGTGTCTTCCGTATAGGTTGCCATTCCCATCAGACCACATATCCGGATGTTGTTTAGCTCGGAAAGCTGTTCGTTTTTTAGAAGTTCCCGGCATTCATCGGGCGTTAGCCCATGCTTGGTCTCTTCCTGTGCAACGTGTATCTCGAGCAACACACGGATAACACGATTGTTTTTCAAGGCTTGTCGGTCTACCTCCTGCAACAGTTTAAATGAATCTATGCTGTGTATCGTGTGGATAAAGGGGGCGATGTCTTTCACCTTGTTGCTTTGCAGCGGACCAATGAAGTGCCATTCGATATCTCCGGGAAGCACCTTCTGCTTGGCTGTCAGCTCTTGTGCCCGGCTCTCGCCGAAGATACGCTGACCGGCGTTGTAGGCTTCCTCCAAGGCTGCTACCGGGTGAAACTTCGACACGGCTACCAATGTGACACCGGTAGGCAACGATGCTTTGAGTTTCGTTATGTTTTGAGATATACTCATTGCTGTTCTCCCTGCTTAGGCGTTTTATTCTCATCAACGGAGAATGGGAAGACATCTACCAGCATGGTTTCCGTGACCGATGCAATGGTATAGTCTGCCAACGTACCTTTCATACCTTCTTCCAAGGTAGCGATAGCTTCTTTCAGTGTACTTGCTTGGGCGAGCATTTGCGCGGCTGTCTTCTTCTCGGCGCCACTCTTCTCATCGAGCGTGATGAAATAGATTTTAAACTTATAGAACCGGTCACCCTGTTCGTTGAAGAATAGCTCGGAGTAGCGTGCGCGTTTGATGTCTGCAACAGTAAACTCGCCGGAAATGAACGGACGAATTTCTTCTATGATACGTGCTTCCGCCTCCGTAAAAGAGAGAGCGTCGACCAGATAAGGCTCGGTCACCTTCTTCTGCATTCCGTTCTCCATCACCTTCTCGAAGGAGACTTTACATTCAAACCAACTATGCATATTGTGTGTGTTTTTTTTAGTTCATGTTCAAAACGGAGCACAAATATATGTTCTATTAGCGAATAAAACAACTTAGGTGTTGTTGTGTCATTTTGCCATCGAAGGCAGGATAATTACGGCAGGAAGGTTTGTTGAAAGGTGAAATTGAGTACTTTTGTCCGCACACTTATGCTATAGATATGAAGAAATTATTGTCGTTACCACCAAATTTGGTAAATAGCTTTCATCGTATAACGGGGGCAGATGCCGGCGAATGGTTTTGCACGTCCGACCCCGTGGGTGTTCGATTGGGTTCCGGAGGCGGAACCACCCATTTGATAAAAGCATGTAAAGAGAAGGAAGCGCCTGCCATCCCCATGGAGGAGTGGTTGGCAAAGGATAAAAGAATATTGCTGCATGCCGGCGGTGAGAGCCGTCGCCTGCCCGGGTATGCGCCGTCGGGCAAGATACTGACACCTATCCCCGTGTTTCGGTGGGCAAGGGGGCAGAAGCTGTCGCAAGACCTATTGTCGCTCCAGCTTCCTTTATACGAAGAGATAATGGAGAAGGCTCCGGCTTCGCTCCATACGTTGATTGCCAGCGGGGACGTATATATAAGGAATAATAAGCCGATAGGAGACATCCCCGAGGTGGATGTTGTATGCTACGGTTTGTGGGTAGACCCTGAGCTGGCTACCCGTCACGGCGTGTTCGTTTCCGACAGACACACGCCCGACAAACTGGACTTCATGCTACAGAAGCCTTCTATGGAGGAGTTGGGGCAGTTGGCGCAGACACATCTATATTTAATGGATATAGGAGTGTGGTTGCTTAGCGACCGGGCGATGGAGCTACTGATGAGGCGCTCGTATACGGAGGATGGAACGAAGAAGCCCTACGACCTCTATGGCGAGTTTGGTCTGTCGCTGGGAGAGCATCCCCGCATTGTTGACAGAGAATTGAACAATCTGAGTGTGGCGGTCATCCCTTTGGAGGGAGGCGAGTTCTATCATTATGGTACAAGTCGCGAGTTGGTGTCGTCGACTTTGGCTGTGCAGAACCTTGTGCGCGACCAACGGGCAATAATGCATCGTAAGGTAAAGCCGCACCCTGCCATGTTTACGCAGAACGCACGTATAGATATCAAGCTGACTGCCGATAACTCGGAACTGTGGATAGAGAACAGTCATGTGGGCAGAGGGTGGAAGATAGACTCAGGGCATATCATCACCGGAGTGCCGGAGAACGATTGGAAGCTGACAGTACCGAAGGGCGTCTGCATAGATGTTGTCCCCATCGGAGAGAAGGAGTGGGCGGCGCGTCCTTACGGGTTCAATGATACCTTCAAAGGGGCGTATGCGGATAAGAATACATTGTTCATGGGTCGATCTGTGGCAGAGTGGGCCCAGGAGAGGGGCGTTTCCCTTGAGCCTTTCGCCGACTTGCAGCGCGCAGAGCTGTTCCCCGTTTGCGGGAACATTGAGAATTTGGGGTTGGTTATGCGGTGGATGGTATCCGAGCCGGAACTGACGCAAGGCAGGGATGTATGGTTGTCGGCAGAGAAGTTGTCGGCCAACGAGCTGTCAGACCGTGCCGACCTGACTCGTCTCTTTGCCCAACGTGAGGCATTCCGCGCCGAGAACTGGTCTGCCTTGGCTACCAACTATGAGAGGAGCGTTTTCTATCAGATAGACCTTGCGGATGCTGCCGAGGAGTTTGCTGCATCGGGCATAGCATTGCCGGAGGTACTCTCAGAGGATATGCCGCTGATGAAGAGGATACACAACCGCATGTTCCGCTCCCGGGTGTTGCAGCTCGAGGGGAAGGCATACGCTGAGGAGCAACAGGAGGCTTTCTCATTGTTGAGGGAAGGACTGATTGGCTCAGTGGCCCAAGAGAAGCAGCTCCCACGTATGAATGTGTGCAGCGACCAGATTGTGTGGGGCAGAAGCCCTGTGCGCATCGACCTTGCCGGCGGGTGGACCGACACACCCCCATATTGCATGTATGCCGGAGGTAATGTGGTCAACCTCGCCATCGAGCTCAATGGTCAGCCGCCCTTGCAAGTGTATGTAAAGCCATCGAAGACATATAAGGTTATCCTCCGCTCCATCGACTTGGGGGCAATGGAGGTTGTCTCCTCATGGGACGAGCTGAGGGATTATAAGAAGGTAGGTTCGCCGTTCTCCATCCCCAAGGCAGCACTGGCGTTGGCGGGTTTCTTGCCCGAGTTTGCTGCGGAGCATCATTCTTCGCTTGAGGACCAGCTGAAGAGTTTCGGGTCGGGGATAGAGGTGACCCTGCTCTCTGCCATCCCTGCCGGGTCGGGGTTGGGCACAAGCTCCATCTTGGCAGCAACGGTGCTTGGCGCCATATCCGACTTCTGTGCTTTGGCGTGGGATAAGGGCGAGATTGGTCGCCGTACGCTGATATTGGAGCAGCTGCTTACCACCGGAGGAGGCTGGCAAGACCAGTATGGTGGTGTATTGCATGGCTTGAAGCTGCTGCAGACCTCCGAGGGGTTCAATCAGAGTCCGTCGGTGAGATGGCTGCCGGAATATCTGTTTACCGACCCGAGGTATCAGTCCTGCCATCTGCTTTATTACACAGGTATCACCCGCACGGCGAAGAATATCTTGGCAGAGATAGTGCAGGGCATGTTCCTCAACAGTGCCACGCATCTGAGACTGTTGGCAGAGATGAAGACCCACGCCATGGATATGTTCGACACTATCCAGCGCGGAAGCTTTGAGGCTTACGGCCATCTCGTTGCCAAGACATGGGAGCAGAAGAAGGCCCTCGACGCAGGTACCAATCCTCCCGAGGTGGAGGCACTGATTGCACAGATAGAAGACCTGGCATTGGGCTGCGAACTGCCCGGAGCCGGCGGAGGCGGATATCTGTATATTGTAGCCAAAGACCCTGAGGCTGCTCTGCTGATACGCGACAGGCTCACGGCGGCACAACGTCACGATAACGCACGATTCGTGGATATGAAGCTATCCGACAAAGGACTGCAGATAAGTCGGTCGTAACTGAACATATTGATATGGATAAGGAAAACAAAACAATATTGCCGGCGGAATGGTATCCTCAGAGCGCGGTGCAGCTTACTTGGCCGCATGAGGGGACAGACTGGGCGCCGATACTCCACGAGGTGATACCTTGCTTCAGGGAGATTGCCCGGGAGGTGGTCAAACGTGAGAAGCTATTGATTGTATGCCCCAATGAGGAGGAGGTGCGCCGGCAGCTGGGCGAGGATGTGGACTATAGCCGCGTTATTTTCCGCGAGATGCCTACTAACGACACTTGGGCACGCGACCATGGGGGTATATCCATCTTCGACGATGGCACGCCTATGGTATGCGACTTCCTCTTCAATGGCTGGGGAATGAAGTATGCCGCCAACCTCGACAACCTTATTACCCGCAATCTGTTTCATAGCGGGGTGTTCAGTGAGGATGTGGTTGCTTGTAACATGCAGCCCTTCGTATTGGAAGGGGGGAGCATAGAGAGCGACGGACAGGGCACGCTGATGACAACCTCAGAGTGCCTCTCTTCGGTCAACCGCAACGAATATATGGTGCGGGAGGAGATAGAGAGCTACCTCAAGCAGGTGTTTGGCTTAAGCCGCGTATTGTGGATAGAGAGCGGATACTTGGCGGGCGATGATACCGACAGCCACGTGGATACCCTGGCACGTTTCTGCAGCGAGGATACCATTGCTTATGTGCAGTGCACTGACGCTTCGGACGAGCATTATTGGGAACTGAAGGAGATGGAAGACGAGCTACGGGCATTCACCCAACCCGGCGGCGAGCCTTATAGGTTGATTCCCCTCCCCATGGCCGACAAGGTGGAGTGGGAGGGCGAGCGCCTTCCGGCAACATATGCCAACTTCCTTATCATAAACGGGGCAGTGCTCATGCCCTTCTACCTTACTGAGAAGGACGAGGTGGCACGCAGGGCTTTGCAAGAGGCTTTCCCCGACAGAGAGATTGTAGGCATCAACTGCCTGCCGCTGATTAAACAACACGGGTCGCTGCACTGCGTGACCATGCAGTACCCACAAGACTTTATCCGATGAAAGTAGGAATAGTTCAACAAGCCAATACCGGCAACATGCCGGATAATGTAAGGAGACTGAAGGACGGTATCCGCCGCTGTGCAGAGCAGGGGGCGGAGCTGATAGTGTTGCAAGAGCTGCATAACGGGCTCTACTTCTGTCAGACGGAAGACGTAGGGGCTTTCGACCTGGCGGAGACGATACCCGGTCCATCCACCAACGAGTTTGGCATCTTGGCAAAAGAGCTGGGGGTGGTGCTTGTGCTCTCCCTCTTCGAAAGGCGTGCCCCGGGGTTGTATCACAACACGGCAGTGGTGATGGAGAAGGACGGTACTATGGCGGGGAAGTATCGCAAGATGCATATACCCGACGACCCTGCGTACTACGAGAAGTTCTACTTTACGCCCGGAGACCTTGGCTTTAAGCCGATAGACACCTCCGTGGGGAGGTTGGGCGTCTTGGTGTGTTGGGACCAATGGTATCCCGAAGCAGCGCGACTGATGGCTATGCAAGGTGCCGAGATGCTTATCTACCCCACTGCCATAGGTTGGGAGAGCAGCGACGCGGCCGACGAGCAGAAGCGGCAGAAGGATGCATGGCAGACGATACAGAGGGCACATGCCGTGGCTAACGGCATCCCGGTGATTACGGTGAACCGCACCGGGCATGAGGCAGACCCTTCGGGGCAGACCCGTGGTATAAGCTTCTGGGGCGGCAGCTTTGTGGCTGGTCCACAGGGTGAACTCCTCGCCGAGCTTCCGTCGGATACTGAAGAGGCGCGTGTGGTGGAGGTCAGCATGGAGAGAAGCGAGCAAGTGCGTCGTTGGTGGCCCTTCCTTCGCGACAGAAGAATAGATGCCTTCGAGGGTCTCACCAAGCGCTTCCTGATATGATTGGTTAACCAATTTGTCCGAAACGGTTAACCAATCGGGATTTTCCCGCTTTGGAAGCCGAATGTTTGCTCGTCGTTTAAATGACATTTGAACGGCATTAAAACGGTGTTGAAACGAGGGGGCAAAAACGAAAGGGTCGTCCCTTTTGCTCAAATGTGTCGTCCCTTTTCATCAAAAGGGACGACACATTGGTAAAAACCCGCTTTGCCGGGCGAAAACGAAAGTATCGGTAGTTTTGAGCAAAAGTATCGGTACTTTTCGTCGAAAGTATCGGTACTTTGTTTTCCGGAGGTTCGAACCTCGTGAGAATTTCTGTCGACACCTACTTGGGCAGTTATACGAATAAAACCGTCAAATTATTATAAAACGAAAACAGCCTATCGACACCCATTTTTCCGGAGGTACGAACCTTTGGACGAAAAGGTTCGTACCTCTGGGGCAAAAGGTTCGAACCTTTCAAAATCTGAGGTTCAAAAACGAGGGATGAAAAGACGCCTTACTTAAGGTAAGCCGACTCGACTTTCCTAAGGCGGGCCTTCAGCTTTTCGGCTTCCCCTTTGCGTATGCGGAGAGTCATCTCGCAGTCCATCTCAAACTTTTGCGACACCACCATCGGGTTTTCTTCCTTCACTATACGCATAATCCCGTTCAAGAAGGGATATTCGAATGCCACGGTGATATCCTCGTCCACCGTACGTTCTTCTATCGTGGCAGCAGCAATGGCCTCGGCAGCAGCCGTGCGGTATGCCACTATCAGTCCGCCCGTGCCCAGCTCTATGCCGCCGAAATAGCGCACCACAACAATCAGGATATCTGTAAGGAGGTTCGAATTGATTTGCCCCAAGATGGGCTTGCCGGCAGTGGATGAAGGTTCGCCGTCGTCGTTGGCGCGGAAGGTCTGCCTCTCGGCACCCAGCATATACGCCCAACACACATGGCGGGCGTCGTAGTACTGCCTGCGGTATTTCTCCACCTCAGCCTTCACCTCCTCCACCGTACGCACGGGGATGGCGTACGAGATGAAGCGGCTTCGCTTCTCCGTATAATAGCCCTCGGAGAGCTGTTTGATTGTTCTGTAGGTATCCTCAGCCATCAATCGGGAATATGGGTTTCCTGTTCTTCGCGGAAAGCCCGGAAGTCTTTCATTATCTCTTCAATCTCTTCGATGAAGTAAGGGTCTTTCACCTTCTTCTTCACCTCTTCGTAATAG
>CAVGKO010000061.1:0-8895 GCA_963629885.1 Anaerobutyricum sp. | reverse complement strand
TCTTTGCCCTAATCAGGAAGGCACGGCAGAGTTTCTCACCAACCTTTATGGCAAGGTGGCAGACATTCCTGAAGTGGATTACGTACACCTCGACTACATCCGTTACGTTGACGTTATTCTTGCAAGAGGTCTTTGGGACAAATACGGATTGGTAATGAACGAGGAATATCCTACTGCCGACTACTGCTATTGCGACAAGTGCGTGGCAGACTTCAAGGCAGCTACGGGTATCGACATCAAGTCGGTTGAAGACCCATCGAAGTGCAAGGAATGGGCTCAGTTCCGTTGCGACGTTATCACCAAGCTGGTAAACCGCATTGCCGACACTGTTCATGCCAAGGGCAAGAAGGTCAGCGCAGCCGTATTCCCCGGCCCCGATTCGTATGCCAAGTGGATGGTTCGCCAGGAATGGAACAAGTGGAACATCGATGCATTCTTCCCAATGAACTACAACGATTTCTACTTGGAGGATGCAGCATGGGTAGGCGAGATAACCCGCGAAGAGGTTAACTCCGTAGCAGGAAAGAAGCCTGTCTACAGCGGTCTGTTTATCTGCCACGACTGGAAGAACAAAGCCAACATCAAAGACCCCGAAGGTCACGGATTGCTTCCTTCAGAAATCGGAGAAGCCGTTCGCGGAGCCATGGAGGCAGGTGCAGCCGGCGTTGCATTGTTCACTCCGGGAAGCATGACCGACGAACACTGGAAGGAATTCGACAAAGCAATCCACCAGACGTATACCGAAAAGAAATAAAAGAGAACTATTACTGTTTAATATGAGTTTAAGAATTATTGTTTTAGCGAAGCAGGTTCCCGACACACGTAACGTGGGGAAAGATGCGATGAAGGAAGACGGAACAATAAACCGTGCCGCGCTTCCCGCCATCTTCAACCCAGAGGACCTGAATGCATTGGAACAGGCCCTGCGCCTGAAAGATGCCTGCCCCGGGTCAACGGTCACATTGCTGACAATGGGGCCGGGACGTGCTGCCGAAATCATTCGCGAAGGATTATTCCGCGGAGCCGACGGAGGCTATTTGCTTACCGACCGCGCCTTTGCCGGAGCCGACACATTGGCCACATCGTATGCTTTGGCCACGGCTGTCAAGAAGATTAAGGACTACGACATCATCCTCGGTGGCCGTCAGGCTATCGATGGCGACACGGCGCAGGTTGGTCCCCAGGTGGCAGAGAAGTTGGGCTTGACGCAGATTACTTATGCCGAAGAGATACTCAACGTAGACGAGAAGGCACGTCGCATCACAGTGAGACGTCATATCGACGGAGGAGTGGAGACCGTGGAAGGTCCGCTGCCCATCGTTATCACAGTGAACGGCTCGGCAGCCCCCTGCCGTCCGCGCAACGCCAAGCTGGTGCAGAAATACAAACGTGCCATGGGTGCACAGGAGAAGGCTGCCCTTCAGGCTCCCCTGCCCTATGCCGACCTCTATGAGAAGCGTCCGTATCTCAACATTCAGGAATGGAGCGTTAATGATGTGAACGGAGACTTGGAGCAGTGCGGACTCTCGGGTTCGCCTACGAAGGTCAAGAGTGTGGAGAATGTAGTGTTCCAGGCCAAGGAAAGCAAAACACTTTCCGGCTCGGACAAAGACATTGAAGAGATGATTGTTGAACTATTGGCGAACCATACCATTGGATAAGACTATGAACAACGTATTTGTATACTGTGAGATTGAAGGCACAACAGTTGCCGATGTAAGTCTCGAACTTCTGACCAAGGGTCGTAAGTTGGCTAATCAATTAGGCTGTCGGCTGGAAGCTATTGTTGCCGGCAGTGGTCTTGAGGGCGTAGAGTCGCAGGTGATGCCCTACGGCGTGGATGTGTTGCACGTGTTTGATGCACCGGGATTGTTCCCCTACACATCGCTGCCTCATGCCTCTATCCTCATCAACCTGTTCAAGGAAGAGAAACCTCAGATATGTCTCATGGGCGCCACCGTTATTGGTCGCGACCTCGGTCCGCGTGTGTCGTCGGCCCTCACGAGTGGTTTGACGGCAGACTGTACTGCTTTGGAGATTGGTTCGCACGAAGACAAGCGTGCAGGCGTCACCTACGAGAACCTGCTCTATCAAATCCGTCCGGCTTTTGGTGGCAACATTGTGGCAACAATTGTCAACCCTGAGCACCGTCCCCAGATGGCAACAGTGCGCGAGGGCGTGATGAAGAAGGAAGTCTATGATGCCAATTATAAAGGCGAGGTTGTGCGCCACGAGGTGGCAAAGTATGTGCCCGACACCGATTATGTGGTGAAGGTCATCGACCGCCATGTGGAGAAGGCAAAGCATAACCTCAAGGGAGCACCTATCGTTGTTGCCGGTGGTTATGGCGTTGGGTCGAAGGAAAACTTCAATCTGTTGTTCGAACTGGCAAAGGAGCTTCATGCAGAGGTTGGTGCCAGCCGTGCAGCTGTTGATGCCGGGTTCTGCGACCACGACCGCCAAATAGGGCAGACGGGTCTCACCGTGCGTCCGAAGTTGTATATCGCCTGCGGTATCTCCGGACAGATTCAGCATATTGCCGGCATGCGCGAGTCGGGCATCATCATCTCCATCAACAGTGATGAGAATGCGCCCATCAACACCATCGCCGACTATGTTATCAACGGCACCGTTGAGGAGGTTATTCCGAAGATGATAAAGTATTACAAACAGAACAGTAAATAAGATATGGCTAACTATTATTTGGATAATCCCAGTCTGAAGCACCACCTGCATCATCCACTGATGCAACGTATAGTGGAGCTGAAAGAACGCGGCTTTGCCGACAAGGATAAATATGATTATGCACCCCAGGACTTTGAGGATGCTATGGACAGCTACGAGAAAGTGCTGGAGATGGTTGGCGAGATATGTGACGAAATCATCGCGCCCAATGCCGAGAGCGTCGACCACGAAGGTCCGACTGTTGCCAACGGGCGTGTGACGTATGCCAAAGGCACACAAGAAAACCTCGATGCCGTACGCAAAGCCGGCTTGATGGGCATCGCCATGCCACGTCGCTATGGCGGATTGAACTTCCCCATCGTGCCCTACATCATGGCAGCCGACATGGTGTCGCGCGCAGATGCAGGATTCGAAAACCTCTGGGGGTTGCAAGACTGTGCAGAGACACTCTACGAATTTGGCAACGAGGACCAGCGCAGCCGTTATATCCCGCGCGTATGTGCAGGTGAAACAATGTCGATGGACCTCACCGAGCCGGATGCAGGCTCCGACCTTCAGTCGGTAATGCTTAAGGCCACCTTCTGCGAGAAGGACAACTGCTGGTATCTCAATGGCGTGAAGCGATTCATCACCAACGGCGACGCCGACATACATCTTGTGTTGGCACGTTCGGAGGAAGGCACTCGCGACGGCCGTGGACTCTCGATGTTCATCTACGACAAGCGTAACGGAGGTGTTAATGTGCGCCGCATCGAGAATAAGATGGGTATCAAGGGTTCTCCTACCTGCGAACTTGTGTTCAAGAATGCCAAGGCAGAGCTTTGCGGCGACCGCAAGCTGGGTTTGATTAAATATGTGATGGCATTGATGAACGGCGCACGTTTGGGCATCATGGCTCAGGCTGTGGGCCTCAGCGAGGCTGCCTACCACGAAGGATTTGCCTACGCAATGGAGCGCAAGCAGTTTGGAAAGGCCATCATCGAATTCCCTGCCATCTACGAGATGGTTGCCCTGATGCGTGCCAAGGCTGATGCCTCACGCGCGATGCTCTACGAGACAGCTCGATTTGTGGATGTCTACAAGGCTCTCGATGATATCTCCAAGGAGCGTAAGCTTACGCCCGAGGAGCGTACGGAGATGAAAAAATATGCCAAGCTTGCTGACGCTTTCACTCCTATGGGCAAAGGTATGACCACAGAGTTTGCCAACCAGAATGCCTACGACGCCATCCAGATTCATGGTGGCTCGGGATTCATGAAGGATTATACTTGCGAGAGACTCTATCGCGACGCACGTATCACCAATATCTACGAGGGAACAACGCAGCTTCAGGTGGTAGCGGCTATTCGCCACGTCACCACAGGCACTTACCTTGCGCAGATTCGCGAATACGAAGCCCTGAGCTACCCCGCCGAGTTGGAGGGACTCAAGGAACGACTCGTGGCTATGACCAACAAGTATGAGATGATTGTAGGCATGGTGACCGAAGGCAAAGACGGCGAATACATCGACTTCCATGCCCGCCGCCTTGTGGAAGCCGCCACACATTGTGTGTTTGGCTACCTTCTGCTGCAGGATGCCGCCAAGGACGAGAGTTTCAAACGCTCTGCCGAGGTGTATATCAACTACGGCGAGGCTGAGGTGGACAAGATTGTGTCGTTCATCAGCGGTTTCGACCACGAAAAGTTGGCGTACTACAGAAACAAGTAAGCAAAACATCTTATCTAAAGAGAGGGGGCAGTCGTCCGAGGCTGTTCCCTCTTTTTTTGCACCTCGGGGAAGCAAGAAAGTGACGCAAATGCAACAAAACGTTGCATTTGCACACAAAAACGCGTTGCATTTGCATCCAAGCGTTGCATTTGCACATTAGAAAGCGTCGCAAATGCGTCCAAACGTTGCATTTGCGCATTAGAAACCGTTGCATTTGCGTCCAAACGTTGCATTTGCACACAATTTCCCATGGGATATTTTACTACGCGTTGCATTTGCGTCGTTTTTTCAGTTGCAAAAACACTAAACGTTGCATTTGCGCATTAGTGTTCCGTGATTCTCTAATAAAACGTTGCATTTGCGCATTAGATTTCAGCGATTCTTTGACAAAGCGTTGCATTTGCGTCGTTTTTTCAGTTGCAAAAACACTAAACGTTGCATTTGCGCATTTTTGCAATGCAACAATTATACTAAACGTTGCATTTGCGCAAAAGAATCAATGATTCTTCAACAAAACGTTGCATTTGCGTCGTTGTGCAAGGCTGCAATCGCCCAAAACGTTGCATTTGCGTCGGTTTTTCAAGGGAAAATCATACAAAGCGTTGCATTTGCGTCTTTTTGCAAGGCGATAATCATACAAAGCGTTGCATTTGCGTCGTTCCTCTACGAGAAGACGAATCTACCGGCGGAAATTCCACAGTGCCCACTGCACGATTCCTCTTGCGGCAAGGTATGCAATGAAAGCCATCCACAGAGCATGATTGCCCAGCGCTCCGCGGAACAAAAAATAGAGAAAGAAAAACACAAACGAAGCCACGAGCATCGAAAGAAGCATGCGGCGAGTCCGGGTGGCACCTATCAGTATGCCGTCCCAAAGAAATGCAGCAAAACCGGCCACGGGGACAGCCAAAACCCAGCAGAAATACGTGGCAGAAGCCTCCACAACCACGCCATCGTCCGTCAACAAGGCAAGGAAACCCCTCCCGCCCACGGCATAGAGGAGAGTGAACACCAGCGCCAATGCCCAGCCCCAACGAAACAGCAGGGCGACCATCCGCCTCAATCCCTCGGCATTGCGCTGACCAACATATCGTCCCGTCAGAGCCTCCCCGGCATAGGCAAAGCCGTCCATTATATAAGAAAAGAGTGTGAAGAGCTGCATCAAGAGGGTGTTGACAGCCAAAACCACGTCCCCATGGCGCGCTCCCGTTGCAGTGAAGAAGGAGGTGACAGCCACAAGGCATAGAGTGCGGAAGAATATGTCGCTGCTGACTCTGAAGAATCTACACATCGCGCCGCAATCCCAAACTTCGCGCCTAAGGAAAGGAATCCTCAGACGTCCGTAATAGCGCCACCAAAGCAACATCGCCATGAGGAGACCGGCATATTGGGCAACCACAGTGCCAAGAGCCACGCCCGTAATCCCCATGTGGAAGAAATATACAAACGTGAGGCTCGCAAGAATGTTCACCACATTCTGCATAATGGCAATGAACATCGGAAAACGGGTGTTCTGCATGCCAATGAACCACCCCACAAAGCCGTAGAGACACAACACAGCCGGTGCGCCCCACACGCATAAAGAGAAATACATCTCCCCCGCCATACGGACATCTTGAGTGGCGGAAATAAGATTAAAAGCTATTTCGCGCAAAGGATACTGCAGAAGCAACAGCATAGCGGCGGCAAAAAGACCCACGCCCAGGGAACGCATGAGTATACGGACAGCCTCCCTAAGGTCTCTCCCGCCCAGAGCCTGCGCCGTCATGCCGCTCGTGCCCATGCGCAGGAAACCAAACAGCCAATAGATGATATTAAACAGCATCCCTCCCACAGCTATGCCGCCAATGTAGGACGCAGACCCAAGATGGCCCACAATAGCTACGTCGACAAGACCCAGCAACGGCACGGTTATGTTTGAAACAATCGAGGGGAGGGCTAAGCTGAGAATCCTTTTGTTCATTGAGTAAGGAGGGTTTCCCTCAGGCCAAGGTAGCGAGGCTATTCCAACCTCAGGTTAAATTCTTCCACCAACTTTGCAAGCGCGGGATTCAAACCAAGCAGGTAGTTGTATTTCTCGGCAGGGGTATACACCAAAACTTTCGTGCTGTTCTCCTGCACCCGCACCTGCATCTCTATGTGAGTGTTCTTGAGCTGTTCGTGCAGGTATTGCAGAAGGTCGGCGCTAACTGCGTTGAGCTCTGCCTTCTGACCGGGATTATGCACGTCCACCTCAAAGGCAAAGTTATCTTTCAAAACGGGCTTGCAGTTTATCATGGTGTTCTTGAGATAAACCTTCTTGCTTATCTTCTCGCTCGTAGCATAAGCATCCCAGCAACTCACCAACTCCTCTTCGGTAAATGGCGTGGTAATATCCGGAACATCCATCTGCTCCTTCTGTGTAACCTCTGATTCTTTCCCCTTGTTGTATATTTCCTTCATCGAGACACCCATGCGTTGCGTAGGCTTCTTGGAAACGGGTTCTGGAGCAGACTTGGGCGGAGTGGGAACAACCACATGCGGAGGGGACACAGGTTGCGCCTTGGGTTGCGGTTGGGGATTGGGTTTGGGAGTTTGAGCGGCAATGGGCTCAATCAGTCTTTTTTTTTTATCCTCTGCCGCCCCGGCCTTGGACAGCTGACACAGCCGGATAAGAGTAAGCTCAAGCAACAGACGTTTGTTGCGGCTCACGCGATAGTTCAAGTCGCAACTATTGGCCAGCTCGATGGCTTTGTAGAGCAATTCCTCGGAGCAACGCTTTGCCATCTCCTTATAACGCTCGCGAATGGAGGAGCCAACCTCAAACAATACCAGCGTGGACTCATCCCTTGCCACCAGCAAATCGCGGAAGTGTTCCGCCAGGCCGGTTATGATGTTTTGCCCGTCGAAACCTTTGTTGAGTATCTCATTCAATGTGAGAAGCGACGCGCGCACATTCCCCGCAAGTATCGACTCCGTGAGACGGAAGTAATATTCGTAGTCGAGCACATTGAGGTTGTCGATAACCGCCTGATAGGTGATGTTACCCCCCGTGAAGCTTACCACTTGGTCGAATATCGACAAGGCATCGCGCATACCGCCGTCGGCCTTCTGCGCTATCACGTTCAGAGCCTCTTCCTCGGCTGTTACATGCTCCTCGGAAGCCACATACTCCAAATGCTCCACCATGTCTGCCACAGATATGCGCGAGAAGTCGTAGACTTGGCAACGCGACAATATTGTGGGCAACACCTTGTTTTTTTCCGTGGTAGCAAGGATAAACAAAGCATGGCTCGGCGGCTCTTCCAAGGTTTTGAGGAATGCATTGAAAGCTGCAGTACTGAGCATATGCACCTCATCGATGATAAACACCTTATACCGTCCGATTGCCGGAGGGATATGTACCTGGTCTATCAGTGAACGGATATCGTCGACGGAGTTGTTTGATGCGGCATCCAGCTCATGGATGTTATACGAACGTTGCTCGTTGAAAGCCTTGCACGATTCGCACTCGTTGCATGCCTCGCCCTCAGCGGTTGGGTTCAAGCAGTTGATGGTCTTGGCAAAGATTCGCGCGCAAGATGTTTTACCTACGCCCCTCGGACCACAGAACAGATAAGCGTGAGCAAGCTTGTTGCTCTCTATCGCGTTCCTCAGCGTGGTGGTAAGAGCCTTCTGCCCCACGACACTGCGAAAAGTCGACGGGCGGTATTTTCTTGCCGATACGATATAGTTGTCCATTCTTTGCTTTTTATTGACTGCAGAGGCAAAGGTATACAAAATAATTCATTTACCTTTGCCTGTGGTAAAACGAAGTTCCATGCTGCACATAAAAGACTTTTACAACAAATATCTGTCGAAGATAAACGTCTATTGGTTGGTCGTCATCGCCTTCTTGATATTCACCTTCACCGTGGGCGACAGCAGTTTGTATAAACGCTATACTTACGACGAAAAGATTCGCAGCCTTGAGAAAGAGATTCAACACTACCAGAAGGAAATTGACTTGAATACAAAGAAAATGAACGACCTCCGCACCGATAAGGAAGGGCTCGAGAAGTTCGCCCGCGAGGAATACTTCATGAAGAAGTCGAACGAGGACGTTTATATCATCAAGAAGAAATAATGAACCAAAAAACAAGAAGCGTCATCTTCGGCATTGCCGGTTTGCTGGTGCTCTCCGGCGCGGCTTTGTTTATCACCAAATGGATTGTGGCGCCCTACCTCTTTGCCGTTGGTGCTGCCGGCATGGCAGTATGCACTCTCACGCAATCCACAAGCGGCATGGAGTTTCGCGAACGCCGTCTCCACCGCTTCAATGTCATAGCTTCCATCCTGATGGTCTGCGCCTCCGGCTTTATGTTTAAGGAGAGAAAGGAATGGGTTATCTGCCTCACAATTGCTGCCATCCTGATGCTCTACGCCTCCTTTGCCCCCGGAAGAAAAGAATAAGTCCGCCCCGAGGCACAAAAAGCTGAAGGCAGAGCACAAAAAAAAGCTGCATCGGCTCATCACCGACAC
>CAVGKO010000060.1:0-8939 GCA_963629885.1 Anaerobutyricum sp. | reverse complement strand
GGATACCCACGGATACGGTATGTCGTCGGTCCGCTTCATCTGCGGCACACAGGATTTGCACAAGAAATTGGAAGAGGCCATCTCCGAATATTTCCACACGGAAGACACCATATTGTATGCCGCCTGCTTTGATGCCAACGGCGGATTGTTTGAGCCTCTGTTTGGCGAAGAGGATGCCATCATCTCCGACTCTTTGAACCATGCTTCCATCATCGACGGCGTACGCTTGTGTAAGGCAAAACGCTATCGCTACGCCAATGCCGACATGGCAGACTTGGAGCGTTGCCTCAAAGAAGCACAAGCACAACGTCACCGCATCATAGCCACCGACGGCGTGTTCTCGATGGACGGCAACGTAGCCCCGATGGACAAGATTTGTGCCTTGGCTGAGAAATACGATGCATTGGTGATGGTAGACGAGTCGCACTCTGCCGGTGTGGTAGGTGCAACGGGTCATGGTGTAGCAGAGCAGTTCAATGTATATGGCAAGGTGGATGTCTTTACCGGCACACTGGGTAAAGCTTTCGGCGGTGCCATGGGTGGCTTCACCACAGGTAGGAAAGAGATTATAGAAATCCTGCGCCAGCGTTCTCGTCCATATCTGTTCTCCAACTCAGTGGCTCCTGCCATCGTGGGTGCCAGCCTTGAGATGTTCAAGATGCTTAAGGAGAGCGATGCATTGCATACCAAGCTGATGGAGAACGTAACTTATTTCCGCGACAAGATGATAGCTGCCGGCTTCGACATCAAGCCAACGCAGTCTGCCATCTGTGCCGTGATGCTCTACGACGCCAAGCTCTCGCAAGACTTCGCTGCCAAGATGCAAGACGAAGGTATATATGTTACCGGGTTCTACTATCCGGTAGTGCCGAAGGGACAGGCTCGTATACGTGTTCAGCTTTCCGCCGGCCACGAGAGAGCACACCTCGACAAGGCCGTTGCTGCCTTCATCAAAGTGGGGAAGGAACTGAAAGTATTGAAATAAATCTATGCTGGGGTTTCCCCGGTTTTCTTCATCGAATCCCGACCTGCAGTGATGCCCGTCGGGATTGTTTTTAAGAAATATGTATTGAGAGACTTATGCAACAAAGCAATTACCATAGCCATTGTACGTTTTGCGACGGGCGCAGCATGCCCGAAGATTTCGTGAAGTTTGCTCTTGCCCACGGATTCCGGGCTTACGGATTTTCGTCGCACTCGCCCCTACCCTTCGAGACGTTCTGGAATATGTCGCGCGACGACATGCCAGAGTATCTGGATGAGATAAAGCGTCTGAAGAGGAAATACCATGGTCGCATAGAGATTTACACCGCCCTCGAGATAGACTACCTTGACGAGACATACAACGCCTCCATCCCTTATTTCAAGGAGTTGCCGCTCGACTACCGCATCGGCTCCATACATTTCCTGCCCATCGCAAAGCCGCTATGCGAAAAAAATATGGTCTGCATCGACGGCTCGTTCGCGGACTACCATGCATCCCTCAATAAGTACTTCGGCGGCGACATCCGAAAGCTGGTGGCTCGCTATTTCGATGCCTCGCAGAAGATGATTCTCGCGGGAGGAATAGATATCGTTGGTCACCTGGACAAGATATACATGAACGGACATCTTTGCGAGGGCTTCTCTTTCGAAGCCTCATGGTATCAGAAACCATTCCGCGAGACTCTCGACTTGGTTGCCGAGAAGGGGCTGATGGTGGAAGTAAACACCAAGAACCTCGTGAAAAGACAACAAACTTACCCCCACAGGGACTACCTCGGACTCCTTAGAGAGAGGAATATCCCCGTGATGGTTAACTCGGACTGCCATTATCCCGACCTCGTTAACGACGGACGGAAAGAAGCCTTCAGCCTGCTCAGAGCTGCCGGCTTTGAGACAACCCGCGAATTGGTGAATGGTAAGTGGGAGGATGTACCCCTTTGATTAGTATTGTTCCTTCTCATTGGGGAAGTCCAGCGTCTTTACATCCTCGATGTAAGCCTGAACGGCACGGGTGATATCCTCGCCTATATTGGCATACCTACGCAAGAAGCGCGGCGAGAATCCCATATTTATTCCCAACATATCGTGCATAACCAATACCTGTCCGTCCACGCCCCCACCGGCACCGATGCCGATGACAGGTATTGTCAGCTCCGAAGCAACACGTGCAGCCAATGCTGCCGGAATCTTTTCGAGTACAATGGCAAAGCAGCCTATATCCTCCAAGAGATGCGCGTCATTGATAAGCTTCTCGGCTTCCGCTGCCTCACGGGCACGCACGGTGTATGTCCCAAATTTGTTTATCGACTGCGGAGTAAGACCCAGATGGCCCATGACAGGTATGCCTGCGCAGAGAATCCTCTCAACGGAGTCTTTCACCTCGCTCCCGCCCTCAAGCTTGATGCAATCGGCATGCGTCTCCTTCATGACGCGGATAGCAGAAGCCAATGCCTCCAAAGAATTGCCCTGATAAGAGCCGAAAGGAAGGTCCACTACCACGAGGGCACGCTTCACTGCCTTCATCACCGATTTGCCGTGATATATCATCTGGTCCAAAGTGATAGGAAGCGTTGTTACGTTTCCCGCCATCACGTTTGATGCCGAATCGCCCACAAGGATAACGTCCATCCCCGCTTGGTCGATAAGCTTCGCCATCGAATAGTCGTAGGCAGTTAGCATGGTTATCTTTTCACCCCTTTGTTTCATCTCCATAAGGCGATGGGTCGTCACCTTTCTTGTGTCTTCCAAATCTCTTTTTGCTACTGACATGATTGCTGTTTTTGTTGATTGTATGGCGGCAAAGGTACGGATATTCCTATTTTCGGTGTACCCGCTTTTGTTTAATTTTGCGCCCGGTCAGTAATCAAAACGACAGTCTTATTATGGAACAGGAAATCCAACTAAACGAACACAACAAGCAGGAATATCCCCCAATGCATACCACAGAACATATCCTCAACCAAACGATGGTGAGGATGTTTGGCTGCCCGCGTTCGAGGAATGCACACATAGAAAAGAAGAAGAGCAAATGCGACTACGAGCTCAAAGAAGCCCCCTCGGAGGAGACGATGAAGGAGGTGGAGCGCCGTGTCAACGAAGTCATCATGCAAAATCTTCCGGTAACCATCGAGTTTATGCCTAAGGATGAAGCAAAGAAGATTGTTGACCTCAGCAAGTTGCCGGAGGATGCCATCGACACACTGCGCATCGTGCGTGTTGGCGATTACGACGTCTGTGCCTGCATCGGTGCACACGTGGGCAATACCTCCGAGATAGGACGCTTCAAACTTCTCAACTACGACTATGCCGACGGCAGGTTGCGTCTCCGCTTCAAGCTGGAAGACACACCTAAGGGACCGAATTATTAGCATGCCACGTGCCGGAGGAATGAAATATTTTGTGTAAGTTTGCCGGCGCTAAAGAGCAATTTACTATACATTTAATACATAAGAGTTATGCAATCGATTGACAATTTCAATTTTGCCGGTAAAAAGGCATTTGTAAGAGTTGACTTCAACGTCCCTTTGGACGAAAACTTCAACATCACAGACGACACACGTATCCGTGCCGCTCTTCCTACTCTTAAGAAGATTCTCTCAGACGGTGGTAGCGTAATCATCGGTTCTCATCTTGGCCGTCCAAAAGGCGCTTGCGATAAATTTTCATTGAAACACATCCTGGGTCACGTATCCGAGTTGCTGGGCGTTAATGTTCAGTTTGCAGATGACTGCATTGGCGAAGAAGCTGCTAAGAAGGCTGCTGCTTTGAAGCCTGGCGAAGCACTGCTTTTGGAGAACCTCCGCTTCTATGCTGAAGAGGAAGGCAAGCCAAGAGGTCTGGCTGAAGATGCAAGCGACGACGAGAAGAAAGCTGCCAAGAAGGCCGTTAAGGAAAGCCAGAAGGGCTTCACCAAGAAGTTGGCTTCGTATGCAGACTGCTACGTAAACGACGCATTCGGTACTGCTCACCGCGCACATGCTTCTACGGCACTTATCGCTGACTACTTTGATGCCGACCACAAGATGTTCGGTTACTTGATGGAGAAAGAAGTGAAGGCTGTAGAGAAGGTTTTGAACGACATCGTTCGTCCGTTTACCGCTATCATGGGTGGTTCTAAGGTTTCTTCTAAGATTGATATCATTGAGAACCTTCTCAACAAGGTGGACAACCTTATCATCACCGGCGGTATGACCTATACTTTCACAAAGGCTATGGGTGGTAAGATTGGCAACTCCATCGTTGAAGACGATAAGCTTGACTTGGCTCTCGATTTGATGAAGAAGGCAAAGGAAAAGGGTGTAAACCTCGTATTGGCTGCTGACGCAAAGATTGCTGACGATTTCAGCAACGATGCCAATACCAAGTTTGCCAATGTTGACGAAATACCTGACGGATGGGAAGGTCTTGATATAGGTCCAAAGACAATGGAAATCTATGCTGAGGTCATCAAGGAGTCGAAGACCATCCTTTGGAACGGTCCTACGGGTGTGTTCGAGTTCGAGAACTTCACAGACGGTTCACGCGCAGTGGGCAACGCCATTGTTGAAGCTACCAAGAACGGTGCATTCTCGCTCGTAGGTGGTGGCGACTCTGTTGCATGTGTCAACAAGTTCGGTATCGCTGATAAGGTATCCTACGTATCAACCGGTGGTGGTGCATTGTTGGAAGCCATCGAAGGTAAGGTGCTTCCGGGTATCGCAGCCGTTAAGGGCGAAGCCTATAAGTAATAGAAACTCGTATACATGGAAAAAGGGGATGTGGCGTAAGTCGCATCCCCTTTCTTGATTTTAAGACCACTCAAAAAAATTTTTGGACTATCGTGGCGCAAGGTGCTTGACCATCGTTAGAAGGTTTTGCCCGTCATCGGTGCGGCGGTAGTCAACCTCATCGAGCAACTGGCGCACAAGGAAAATACCCAAACCACCGATGGGCCGCTCTTTCACGCCAAGAGTAGTGTCGGCCTCTTTCACGGAAAGAGGGTTGAAGGCTATGCCGCGGTCCATGAGCGTGAACGTCACTTTAGTCTTGTCGGTGGGCCATTCGGCGGTGAGCGTTATCTCGCCTTTGGTCCCGTCGGGATAGGCATACTGTATGGAGTTCACAAGAGCTTCCTCCAACGCAAGATTGATGGACGAGAGCGTGTGCTCGTCGATGTGTAGCTCCGCTCCCATCTCCTCAACAAAAGGCAACAGACGTGCCGATTCCTCAATACGGTTGGTTATGACGAGCCTGCGGCTGTTGTCGGTTGCTTGGTCCTCTTGAGAGAGGTCATTTAGGCGGAAGCACATAAGGGTGAGGTCGTCGCTCTGTTGTGCGCCGCCAACAAAGCCGGCGAGAGCCTTGACAAGTCCTTCTATTATACCCTTGGCCGACTGCTTCGCCACTGCCTGTGCCACCTCCTTTACTCGTTCCTCGCCAAACAGCACCTGCGAGGTATTCTCAGCCTCGGTCAGTCCGTCGGTGTAGAGTAGCAGTGCGCTACCCATCGGGAGTTTCATTGTCTGGTTTTGGAAATCGAAGTTGAGCATCACACCAAGCGGCAGGTTCGAGTCTGCCTCCATATATTCCACATTACCATCGGTGCCTATCATCAGTGGCGGAGTGTGGCCCGCGTTGCAGTACACAATATTGCCATTGTTAAGGTCGAACGTACCGGCATACATCGTCACAAACATATTGGTGTCGTTGTTCTCGGCTATGGCGTTGTTGAGCTTACTCACTATATATGCCGGCGAGTCGCTGTTGGCAGCCTCTATGCGAAAGAGTGTGCGAGTTATGGCCATGACGAGCGAAGCGGGAATACCCTTGCCCGACACGTCGCCAATGACGAAGAAGAGTTTGTCGTCGCGCAGCAGGAAGTCATAGAAGTCGCCTCCCACCTCCTTTGCCGAGTCGAGGCTTGCGAAGAGCTCAAGCCCATCGTAGTCGGGAAACGGCGAGAATATTTTAGGCACGAGACTCATCTGAATTTTGTGGGCGATGGACAGCTCACTTTGTATACGTTCCTTGGCACTTGTGGTGGTCTCCACCTCTTTGATATATTTCACGAGCGACTGCTGCATGTGGGCAAAGGCGTCATGCAGCTTGCGTATGTCGTCCTTGGTATCCACCTCCGGCAGAACTGCGTTGAAGTTGCCGCCGGCTATCTGATAGGAGGCATCGGTAAACTGCCTGATGGGCTTGGAGACGTGGAGCACAAGCAGACGTATGCATAACGATAAGAGCAACAGCCCCACAATGAGTACTCCGAGAAAGAAGAGCATGGTGGAGTCGAGGGTGTGCATCATGTCTTGGTAGAAATTGACGCTACACACCGACCACCCCGTATGTTGCATGGGGGCATAGCTCAGCAACACATACTCTCCATCAATCTCTGTAGAGGCATCACCCTTCACGCCCGTTGCCATCCTATGGGCCAAGGAGTCGAGCGAGGCGTTACCGGTAGCCTTGGCGTGGCTGAAGATGTTGCCTCCCACAATAAGCGTAGTGTCGGGGTGCGACACATAGGCACCGCTGGAGCTTATGATGAAAGAGTAGCTGTTGCCATATGGCCGCAGTTCCTTGAGGTCGTTGGTGAGGGTCGTCAGCTTCACGTCGGCAAGGAGTATGGCATACACCTCACCCTTGCCATTGAGACATGGATAGACAAACGACGTCATGTTGTCGCTTTTGTTGTCGTAATCCACGTAAGGGTCAGTCCAAAAACAACGCTTCTTCTCCATCCCTTGGGTAAACCACTTACGCTTGGTGTAGTCGCCTATCTGTCCCTCGCCAAAGTGACTATGGGACACATTGCCGTCGGGGGCCTTGAAGGCATATTCAAAGAAGAGGTCACCCTTTTGCGGGAAATAGCCGGGGCGGAAAGCAATGCCCACACCCGAGAGGAGCTCGTTGCTACGCAACACCCAACTCACGATACCCATCACCGAGTCGGGGTTGAGCGTTGGTGTTGCCACCTGCCCCTCGGTCATGCGCAGCGAAGTCTCAATCTCATCGAAACGAATGTCGATATTCTGTATGAGGTTTTGCTGCAGCGCAGCCGTATAGCGTTTGACCTGCTCTTCCTGCGTCTGCTTGCCAAAGGCGCAAAACGCCACGGCTATGCACACGAAGATTAGGAAGGTGATGGTGAGGATGTAGAACGTCAGCCTCGCCGTAAACGACTTGAATAGCTTTCTCACGGACGGATGTCAAAGAGCTTGAAGAAGCCTGTTATGGTAAGCACGTTGCGAATATCGTCGTTGATATGGCGAATGATGAGCTTTCCGTTCTTCTCGTCGATGGCCTTGCGGAGCGAGAGGAAGAGGCGCAAGCCACTACTCGAAATGTAGCTAAGGGCTGTGCAGTCTATGATGATTTCCTGAGCGGTAGCTTCTTTGAGTTGCATGAAGTCTTTCTCACACTCTGTTGCACTGACGGTGTCGAACCGTCCGTCGAGGTAAGCGCACACGGCGTTGCCCTCGTTTTTGATTTCTATTTTCATGTTGTAGCTGTTTTGTTTCTATTTTATAAGGCTTGTCCCTACAATGGGAAAAGCAATGTTACGATGAATATGTTGGCAAAAAGGATTATGAAGTTCATCGGCAATCCTATGCGCATGAAGTCGGTGAAGCGATAACCACCCTCACCATACACCAACATATTGGTTGGCGAGCCTATAGGTGTGGCGAAGCTCGACGATACGGCTATCATCAAAGCTATACAGAACGTGATGGGGTTGACACTGAGCGACACTGCCGTTTGGTAGGCAATGGGGAAAAACATGGCAGCACATGCCGTGTTGCTGATAAACTCGGTGATGAATGTAGCCACGAGACAGATGCAGAACAAAGCCACGATGGCGTTGGTGCCGCAAACGGAGAGTATACCGTTGGCAATGGTGGTGGCAATACCTGTCGCCTCGATGGCCTGACCAAGGCAGACCGAACCGGCAAAGACCATAACGATGGGCCAGTTAATCGACTCCCAAGCTTGGCTTGTGGTGCAGCAACGTGTAAGGAGCATGGCGGCAGCGGCCAAGAAGCACGACTGCAGAAGGCTCATCACTCCGAAGGTGGAGAGCAACACCATGGCGAGCATGATGAGACCGGCCAAAAGGGTACGCTTGCCTGTGCTTGGAGCTTCCTCAAAGCTGAGGAAACGCAGGTCTTTGGCAGCCGAGAGACTGAAGTTCTTGAGTTGTTTGTGCTGGCACTCGAACAGCAGCACATCGCCATACTGCAACACAACGCTACGCGGGTTTTGGTCTATGCGCTCGCCTTCGCGAACTACGGCAACAAGTACCACATTATTGCTCTCCTCAAAGTCGCATGTCTCCATGGATGCACCCATAAGCACACCTCCACGGCGCACGGAGGCTGTGCAGAACTGACGGTTCTTCTCGTCCTTGTCTACCGAGAACACGGGCTTGGTGGCCACCGTGAGACCGTGACTCGTGCGCAGTTCCTTTATGGCGTCGACCTTACCTGAATAAACCAGACGGTCGCCACCCATGATATATTCGTCGGGGCTGACGGGGCTTACCACCTCACGGTCGAAGCGCACAATCTCGAGCAGGCGCCCTCCGTTCACGTTCATCAGTCCGGCATCGGCAACGGTCTTGCCTATAAACTCTGCCGTTGAGGGCACAAGGAATTCGGCTGTATATACCTGTGTGTCCTCAAAGTTCTCGCCCGACGACTTGCGGTCGGGCAACAGCCGCTTCAACACCAAAATGGCAACAATACCGACCATCAGACAAAAGAGTCCGGGAATGGTGGTAGAGAAGATATTCAGCTCCACGCCCTTCTCGCTTGCCAACATTCCGGAGATAATCAGGTTTGGAGGCGTTCCGATAAGGGTACAAATGCCGCCAAGACTTGCAGCACAGCTTAAGGGGATAAGAAGTTTAGATGGACGGATGCTCAATTTCTTTGCCCATTCTTTCACCACCTTCATGAAAAGGGCCACAACGG
>CAVGKO010000059.1:0-8954 GCA_963629885.1 Anaerobutyricum sp. | reverse complement strand
AGGGCTTACTCGGGACTTTCACCCGTTAGACAATGCTCATGCCGAGCGTACAAACCGATTGGTTAACCAATTTGCTCCGATTGGTTAACCAATTCTCTTCAATCGGTTAACCAATCGGTTTTTCCCCACCCCAAGGAACCCCAAATTTTGCCGTCGTTTTAATGACGTTTGAACGGCGTTATAATGGCGGATGAAACGAGGGGCAAAATGAATGTGATATCAGATTTGCTCAAATCTGATATCAAGTTTGGGCAAACTTGATATCAAGTTGGCAAAAACCCGCCTTACCGGGGAAAATCAAGAGAGTCGATTGTTTTGGCGAAAACAATCGACTCTTTTGCCCAAAAGAGTCGGCTCTCGGGGAAAAGTCCTTAGGGGCGAAAATTGAAAGGACCGATGGTTTTGCCCAAAACGACCGGTCCTTTTGATGAAAACGACCGGTCCTTTGGTAAAAACATTATTTTTGCCGGAGTTTTTACAAAACATTGAAACGAGTATGTTGATAACTCTTTCCATCCTTCTTTTGTCGGCTGTCGGCTTCATGCATGGCAGGTTGCGTTCCGACATTGTGGCTTTGTGTGCGCTCGTCGCTCTCCTCGTGTTCCAAATCCTTACTCCCGCCGAAGCCTTGTCGGGGTTCTCCAACAATGTTGTGATTATGATGATAGGGCTGTTTGTTGTGGGCGGGGCAATCTTCCAGACAGGCTTGGCCAAGATGATTAGTTCACGCATACTGAAACTTGCCGGCAAAAGCGAGCTAAGGTTGTTCCTATTGGTAATGCTTGTCACCTCGGGCATCGGCGCCTTTGTCAGCAACACGGGCACGGTGGCTCTGATGCTCCCTATCGTTGTCAGCCTTGCCGCCAGCGCCAAGATGAATGCCAGCCGGTTGTTGATGCCTCTTGCCTTTGCCAGCAGCATGGGTGGCATGATGACCCTCATCGGTACGCCGCCCAACTTGGTCATTCAGGATGCCCTCATCTCCGGAGGCTATCAGGGGTTGTCGTTCTTCTCGTTCCTGCCTGTCGGCTGTGTATGCGTGTTGGTAGGCACATTGGTGCTTCTGCCGCTCAGCAAGTGGTTTCTCTCCAAGCGCGGTAGCGGCAAAGACAAAGACGGGCGTTCTTCGAAATCTTTGAAGGAACTTGTGGCTGAATACGGCATCTCCACCAGTCTGTTCCGCCTCAAGGTGGTACCCTCTTCATCGCTCAAGGGGAAGAGCATCGTAGACTTGGATGTGCGCCGCAAGTACGGACTTGATATACTTGAGGTGCGCCGCAGCGACTCTCCGCAATACCGGCTGCTGATGTCTGCCGGCAAGCAGTTGACCGACTTCAGCACCAAGTTGCAAGACGACGATATCCTCTACGTCCGTGGGGAGGTGGGGAGCACTGAGCAGTTCTGCGCAGACTACCACCTGGAGATGCTCGATGGTCAGACCTCCAACGCGGCAAGCGAAGGCGACAAGAAACTCGAGTTTTATGATATAGGCATTGCGGAGATTGTGCTGATGCCATCCTCCAAACTAATCCATCAAACCGTCAAGGACACAGGGTTTCGCAGCAAGTATAGCGTAAACATCCTTGGCATCCGCCGCAAAAACGAATACATTCTCAGCGACCTGCGCGACGAGAAGATGCAGTCGGGCGATGTGCTCTTGGTGCAAGGTTCATGGGCAGACATCGCCCGCCTCAGCAGTGAGGACACCGAATGGATTGTCTTGGGGCAGCCCCTCGAGGAAGCTGCCAAGGTGACTCTCGACCACAAAGCCCCATTGGCTGCCATCATAATGCTGCTGATGATATGCATGATGGTGTTCGACTTTATCCCCGTGGCTCCCGTGACGGCAGTGATGATTGCCGGACTGCTGATGGTGCTGACGGGCTGTTTCCGCAATGTGGAGGCTGCATACAAGACCATAAACTGGGAGAGCATCGTGCTTATCGCTGCCATGATGCCCATGTCGTTGGCGCTCGAGAAGACCGGGGCTTCGGAGTTTCTTTCCAATTCATTAGTGAGCGGATTGGGCTCCTACGGACCACTGATACTGATGGCGGGTATCTATTTCACCACCTCGCTGATGACCATGTTCATAAGCAATACGGCAACAGCTGTGCTAATGGCTCCTATCGCCATGAGCAGTGCCGTGCAGCTGGGGCTCGACCCCACTCCTTTCCTGCTTGCCGTGGCTGTGGCTGCCAGCATGTGTTTCGCCTCACCGTTCTCCACTCCGCCCAACGCACTTGTCATGCCTGCCGGACAATATACCTTCATGGATTACGTCAAGGTCGGACTGCCGCTACAAATCATAATGGGAGTGGTCATGGTATTGGTCTTGCCACTGATATTCCCCTTCTAACAATCGGGAAAGGCAATAAAAAAAGCAGCTACATACTAACTGTAACTGCTCTCTCACCCTAAGTAGCGAGACCCGGGATTGAACCGGGGACCTCATGATTATGAATCATGCGCTCTAACCAGCTGAGCTATCTCGCCAAAACACTACTGTCACTTCGTTTATTGACGCTGCAAAGGTAGACGTTTTTTTATACTACGCAATGTTTTTCAAGAAAAATCTTCATATTATTGGAAATGCCAATTCTTGTAACTATCTTGCTGCGCAAATAATTGCAAGGAAGATGAAAAAGGAGAAGTTTCATGTCGAATATGTGTTCGATAAAGTTTCGCGACGAAGCTTATGGAATCACCTCACAACTCCGCCGGGGTTGTCGTCTTGGTTTGCCGACGATGTATCCATCAATGGCAATAGGTACATTTTTAAGTGGAACAAGGACGAGCAAGAAGCCGAGGTGCTGTCAACCAAACCTGAGATAAGCATCCGCTACCGATGGGTAGACGAAGAAGACAAAAATGTCTATTTTGAGTTTTCGATACATACGGCCGAACTTACCGGAGCCACCACGCTCGAGATAACCGACTTTGCCGAACCCCACGAACAAAAAGACTCCATCAACTTATGGGATTCGCAGATTGAAGGCTTGAAACGCACACTTGGCATTTAGTTGTTTTAGGCAATCACGTGATATTCTTATCGTTTTTTGCACTACTTTTGCCTCCGTCAATGGGGAAAGGGTAAAGTGAAAATAAAACGATTATACACATTTATGCTGCAGACATTCCTGCCGTTGTTCGTCATGACCTTCGGCATATGTCTGTTCATTGTGCTCATGCAATTCCTTTGGAGGTATATCGATGATATGGTGGGGAAGGGCTTGAGCATTTTGGTTCTTGGCGAAATGTTCTTCTATGCCGGGCTTTCGCTTTTCCCGTTGGCGCTCCCGCTATCCATCCTATTGTCGTCGCTGATGACGTTCGGAAACCTTGGCGAACGCTTGGAGCTATTGGCCATGAAATCGGCAGGTGTATCTCTCATACACATCATGCGCCCATTGATTATTACCATCATATTTATCAGCATCGGGGCTTTCTTCTTCCAAAACAACGTCATGCCCGTAGCGCAGGTCAAGCTCTACACCCTTCTCTATTCGATACGTCAGAAATCACCGGAGTTGGACATCCCCAAAGGTGTTTTCTACGGAGAAATCTCTGGATACAGCGTATATGTAAAGGATAAAGACAAGAGTGGTTTGCTTCGGGACATCATGATTTATGATTACTCGAAGGGTTTCAACAAGAGTAGCGTGATTGTTGCCGACTCGGGCAGACTAAAGACCTCGGAGGATAAGATGTTTCTTGTGTTGTCGCTCTTTGGTGGCGAATCGTTCGAGAACATGCAAAATTCATCCGGCAAGAACGTCAAGAAAACGTCGGTGCCCTATCGCCGGGAGACTTTCAGCAATAAAGAGATATTGATTGAGTTTGATGCCAACTTTTCGCGCAGCGACGAATCCTTCATGGCCAATCAATATATCGGCAAGGGTTTGGGAGAGCTGCAGCAGAGCATCGACTCTATAGGTGTCAAGCTCGACAGCCTGAGGGCAATAAACGCAAAAAGCGTGTACGACATGTCTTATAAGAAGAGCTACTCTTCGTCCAAAAAAGGAGAGGAAGCAACCGAAGCCCCGGATGCAGATTCACCGGCAGAAAAACCAACCAAAGCCATCGCCCCCCTCAATTTCGACAGTCTGTATCGGGCCTTAACGCCGAGCGAACAGGCGGCACTGCTCGTTCGCGCCAAGACGGATATCGAAAGCGTAAAAGCCGACTACTACTTCAAAGCCTCCACACAAGGCGACGAGGCCCTCAAGCTACGTCGTCACAAAACCGAGTGGCATAAGAAGTTCACACTTTCGTTTGCCTGCCTGGTGTTTTTCTTCATTGGCGCTCCCTTGGGAGCCATCATACGTAAGGGTGGGCTGGGCGTGCCGGTTGTCATCTCCGTCATTCTGTTTATATTCTATTATATAGTCGACAATATCGGATTCAAGATGGCCCGCGACGGGATATGGCCGGCATGGGAAGGGATGTGGCTGAGTGCTGCCGTATTGACTCCCCTTGGGTTGTTCCTTACCTACAAGGCCGTAAACGATAGTGTCATACTCAACCCCGACGCCTATTTGGATGCATTGAAGCATTTCTTCGAGCGCATCGGCAGGGGGAAGAGAAGAAGAAACAATCAGTAGTTAGAAAACTAAAACACCAAAAGATATGAGTGAAATCAAACTGAACACCATCGAAGAAGCAATCGAGGATTTCCGTGAAGGGAAGTTCTTGATAGTGGTGGATGACGAAGACCGCGAGAATGAGGGAGACTTCATTGTGGCAGCGGAGAAGATAACACCCGAGAAGGTGAATTTCATGCTAAAATATGGTAGAGGCGTATTGTGCGCCCCGATAACAGAGGAACGTTGTCGGGAACTGGAGTTGGATATGCAGGTAGCCGTTAACACCTCCATGCTTGAGACGCCGTTTACCGTGACGGTAGACAAGCTGGGCGGAGGATGCACAACGGGTGTATCCATGAGCGACCGCTGCGCAACCATACGGGCATTGGCAGACAAGAACACCAAGCCAAGCGATTTGGGTCGTCCGGGGCATGTCAACCCTCTGCGAGCCCGTTCACGCGGAGTGCTTCGCAGGGCCGGACATACCGAAGCGGCTGTTGACCTGGCACGCCTTGCCGGTCTCTACCCTGCCGGTGCACTGATTGAAATCATCAACGAAGACGGCACCATGGCCCGTCTCCCTCAGTTGATGGAAGTGGCCAAGCAGTTCGGCATAAAAATCATTTGTATAAAGGACTTGATAGCTTACCGCTTGAGGACTGAATCGTTGGTTGAGGGCGGAGTGGAAGTGGATATGCCCACGCAGTATGGTCATTTCCGCCTTATCCCCTTCCGTCAGAAGGCAAGCGGACTGGAGCATATAGCCTTGATAAAGGGAGACCTCTCGGGCGATGAGCCGGTATTGGTGCGCGTGCACTCCTCTTGTGCAACGGGTGACATCTTCGGCTCCCTGCGCTGCGAGTGCGGCGAGCAATTGCACAAAGCCATGCAGATGATTGAGAAGGAAGGCCGCGGAGCCATTGTATACCTCAACCAAGAGGGGCGTGGCATAGGTTTGATGGATAAGATAAAAGCATACAAGCTTCAGGAAGAAGGGTTGGATACCGTGGATGCCAACCTCCACTTGGGGCATCTGGCCGACGAGCGCGACTATGGCGTGGGTGCTCAGATATTGAAACATATCGGCATCACCAAAATGCGTCTCATGACCAACAACCCGATAAAGCGTGTGGGGCTTGAGGCATATGGACTGACCATCGTTGAGAACGTCCCCATCGAAATCACCCCCAATATGTATAACGAGTTTTATATGAAGACAAAGAAAGAGCGTATGGGGCACATACTGCACAATATCAAATAAACATTTACAATAATGACACAAGTTTCAGAACGTTTGGCGAGTCTGTCGCCTTCCGCCACATTGGCGATGTCGCAGAAGAGTAGTGAGCTCAGGGCTCAAGGTGTTGATGTTATCAACCTTAGTGTAGGGGAACCGGATTTCAACACCCCCGACCACATCAAGGAAGCCGCAAAGAAAGCTATCGACGATAACTTCTCGCGCTACTCTCCCGTGCCCGGTTACCCTGCGTTGCGCAACGCCATAGTAGCCAAACTAAAGAATGAAAACCATCTGGAGTATACAGCCAACCAGATTTGTTGTTCAAACGGAGCCAAGCAAGCCGTCTGCAACACTATCCTCACATTGGTAAACCCCGGGGACGAGGTAATCATCCCGGCACCGTTTTGGGTAAGCTATCCCGAGATGGTAAAGCTTGCCGAGGGTAAGCCGGTAATAGTTAAGGCTGGCATCAGTCAGGATTTCAAAATCACTCCAGCCCAGCTTAAGGAAGCCATCACCAAGAAGACCAAAGCCATGATACTCTGCTCGCCGTCGAACCCTACCGGCTCTGTATATAGCGCCGAGGAGTTGGCTGCATTGGCTGAGGTGTTGAAGCAATATCCCGACATCATCGTTATTGCCGACGAGATTTACGAGCACATCAACTACATCGGCGGGCATCACAGCATCGCTTCCGTTGAGGGGATGAAAGACCGCACGGTTATTGTCAACGGTGTATCCAAGGCATATGCCATGACGGGATGGCGTATCGGTTTCGTTGCCGGTCCGGAATGGATTGTCAAGGCTGTCAACAAACTTCAGGGTCAGTACACCTCCGGCCCTTGCTCGGTATCTCAGAAAGCTGCCGAAGCCGCCTATACGGGCACTCAGCAGCCGGTTGAGGATATGCGCAAGGCCTTTGAACGCCGCCGCAACCTCATCGTGGACTTGGCAAAAGAAGTGCCGGGCTTCGAGGTCAACAAGCCCGAAGGTGCTTTCTATCTCTTCCCCAAGTGTAGCTACTATTATGGCAAGAGCGACGGAAAGAAAACGATAGAAAATGCCGACGACCTGGCCATGTATCTCTTGGACACTGCACATGTTGCTTGCGTGGGCGGCACATCGTTTGGCGCTCCCGAATGCATCCGCATGAGCTACGCAACAAGCGACGAAAACATCATCGAAGCAATCAAACGTATCAAGGAGGCTTTGGCCAAGTTGAAATAATATGGTTTTATATCACAACAACCGAGGGTCGGCAATTCCAATTGTCGGCCCTTTGTTTTTTAGACCCTCCGGAAGCACTATTCGATTAAAATCGCCAAACTATTCGATTAATTTACCCCAATTATTCGAATAATTGTTTTGAACGCGAATTTTAGGACTATCGACTCTTTTGGGCAAAAGAGTCGATTGTTTTGGTGAAAAGAGCCGACTCTTTCGATTTTCCCCATATTTGGGAAGGGATATTTCACCCGTCGTTCTATGAAACTAAAAAGGAGCCAGCCTTCACAGGGGAGCTCCTTTTTGTATCGGGGAGAACCAATAAAACTGCCCCGATACCAACGTTTAATCATCTTATGCGCTTACTTAATTCAGTAAAAGATTTGTTATGGCGATTTATAATACTAATAGTTCGACTTTTATTCGACGGCAAAGTTATTACCGCCCCAAGATGCACACAATACCTATAATTGAGTAAAAAGATACCCCTCCCTACCTACTTTGCGTTATTTTCATTCCATTTGCCGCAAAATACCTACAATGTGGTAGCTCTGGCGGCGTTTTACCTACCATTTGCGATTGTCCGCGCTTTGCGTCAACCATACTTTTGCCCCCGAAAAAAATGGAAAAAGGCAATGAGAAGATTTACAAATTTGTTGGCTGTTGCAATGCTTGCACCCATGGTAGCAACGTTTGCCCAACAAGCCGACACCCCTTCGGCAGCCGAGAGGTCTGCCGAGATTTATGCCGATGGCTATAATAAGTTCCGCATTGGCGGCTACGGAGAGATGGCAGCAAGCTATATGGATTATGATGTGAATAGGTTTGGCCCCAACGGCTCCTACAAGAAAAACCGCGGCTCCGTTTCCATCCCAAGGTTTGTGCTCGCGTTTGACTATAAGTTCAGCCCCTCGTGGATATTGGGCTCCGAGATAGAGTTTGAATACGGAGGCACGGGAACAGCCCGCGAGATAGAATGGTTTGAAGAGAACGGCGAGTATGAGACCGAGATAGAGAAAGGCGGCGAGGTGGCCCTCGAGCAGTTTCATATCACCAAGCTGATTCACCCGGCGTTCAACATCCGGGCAGGCCATATCATTGTGCCCGTGGGACTGACCAATGCCCATCACGAGCCGATAAACTTCTTTGGCGTCTATCGTCCGGAGGGTGAGACAACGATACTTCCCTCCACATGGCACGAGAACGGCATCTCGGTGTTCGGAACGTTTGCCAAGTTCGACTACACGGTGATGATGGTAGCCGGATTGGATGCCAACGGCTTCGGCAGAGAGGAATGGGTGGCATCGGGCAAGCAGGGCGCCTTCGAGATAGACAACTTCAACAGTCCCGCCTTTGTTGGGCGACTGAACTATAGCGGCGTGAAGGGACTGCGCCTCGGGGCTTCGCTCTACTACAACGGTAAGCCTACGCGCAACGCCTCCAAGCCCAACAAAAACCTGAACTCGTCGACCGGCAAATGGATTGACGCTCCCGTCACCATCTTCACTGCCGACGCACAATATAAGAGCGAGAACGGCAACCTCATTGCCCGTGCCAATGCCGTATACGGCAATGTGCAGGAGAGCCTCGCCCTTACCAACGTAAACAAACGACTGAGCTCTGCCACCGGCTACCCAAGAACGCCCGTGGGCAAGGCGGCAGTGAGCTATGCCGGAGAGGTGGGCTACAACATCGGCTCCTTCTTCTTAGGGAAAGCACCGCGCATCTACCCCTTTGTGCGCTACGAATACTACAACCCCATGGAGAAGACCGTGGAAGGCATCACAGCCGACCGAAGGCTTCAAGTATCGGCTTGGACGGCGGGTGTTGACTACTACGCACTGCCCAACCTTGTGGTAAAGGCAGACTATACCAACCGCTGTATTGGCGGAGGCGACTACAAC
>CAVGKO010000058.1:533-9016 GCA_963629885.1 Anaerobutyricum sp. | reverse complement strand
GTCGTCAGCGATGGAAAAACCATCTGCAGCCGTAAAATCAAAGACGGCGAAAGTGTCAAGGTGAAATTCTAAGCATCATTTCGAAGGGCCAGGCCCTACAAAAAATACCGGAAAGTCGACTTTCTGCTTTCGCTGAGGCTCAGCGGGACTAGAAAGTGGACTTTCCTATCTTAAGGGAAACCCCGTGAATCAAAAATAACTAATTTTGTGGCTCTAAATCGAAAAAACGAGAAGATATTATGGAGTACAATTTCAGAGAAATCGAGAAGAAATGGCACGAACGTTGGATTGCCGATGAAGTTTACAAGGTGAAGGAAAATAAGGATAAGCCCAAGTACTACGTATTGGATATGTTTCCTTACCCTTCCGGAGCCGGGTTGCATGTTGGTCATCCGCTCGGCTACATCGCCTCTGATATTTATTCCCGTTACAAACGCTTGCAGGGATTCAACGTTCTGCACCCGATGGGATACGATGCCTACGGTCTTCCGGCAGAGCAGTACGCCATTCAGACGGGGCAGCATCCCGAGGTAACAACCCGTCAGAACATTGCTCGCTATCGCGAGCAGATGGACAAGATTGGGTTTAGCTACGACTGGAGCCGCGAGCTCCGCACCTGCGACCCGGAATACTATCACTGGACGCAGTGGGCATTCATCAAGATGTTTGGTAGCTATTATTGCAACAAGGCAAAGAAGGCGTTGCCTATCGAGAATCTTGTCAAGGCATTCGAGGCAAACGGTACCGAAGGCTTGGATGTTGCCTGCAGCGAAGAACTGGAGTTTACTGCCGAAGAATGGAAGGCCAAGAGTGAGAAGGAAAAGCAAGAGATATTGTTGAACTACCGCATAGCTTATCGTGGCGAAACGATAGTTAACTGGTGCCCCGAACTGGGGACGGTGTTGGCAAACGATGAGGTTGTAAACGGAGTGTCGGTGCGTGGCGGCTTTGCAGTGGAACAAAAGATGATGCGCCAATGGTGTTTGCGCGTATCGGCATATGCACAGCGTTTGTTGGACGGATTGGACACAATCGACTGGACAGATTCGCTGAAAGACACACAGAGAAACTGGATTGGCCGCAGCGAAGGAGCAGAGATACGGTTTAAGGTGAAGGACAGTGATATGGAGTTCACCATCTTCACCACCCGTGCGGATACCATGTTTGGAGTAACCTTCATGGTGCTTGCTCCCGAGAGCGAGCTTGTTCCCCTTCTCGTTACCCCCGGGCAGAAGCAGGAAGTGGATGCATATCTCGACCGCACCAAAAAACGTACGGAGCGCGAACGTATTGCCGACCGCAGTGTGACAGGTGTGTTCAGTGGTTCGTATGCCGTCAATCCTTTCACGGGTGATGCAGTGCCCATTTGGATTAGCGACTATGTATTGTCGGGCTACGGCACGGGAGCTATCATGGCTGTGCCGGCACACGATAGCCGCGACTATGCCTTTGCCCGTCATTTCAACCTGCCTATCGTTCCGCTGATTGAGGGTTGTGATGTGAGCGAGGAGAGTTTCGATGCCAAAGAAGGTATCGTTTGCAATTCTCCGCGACAGGGAGCAAAGCCTTATTGCGACCTCGTGTTGAATGGCTTGACAGTGAAGGAGGCCATTGCTGCCACCAAGAAATATGTGTCGGAGCACCATCTCGGACGCGTGAAAGTAAACTACCGTCTGCGCGATGCAATCTTCAGTCGCCAGCGTTATTGGGGTGAGCCGTTCCCCGTCTACTATGATGCCGACGGGCTGCCAAAGATGTTGCCCCTTGAGGCATTGCCACTGCAACTGCCGGAAGTGGATAAGTTCCTGCCCACAGCCACGGGCGAGCCTCCTCTGGGAAATGCGACCAAGTGGGCATGGGATTCCGTCAACAACAAGGTGGTTGAAACATCTAAGATAGACCATAAGACAGTATTCCCCTTGGAGCTTTGCACGATGCCGGGCTTTGCCGGCTCTTCGGCATATTATCTGCGCTACATGGACCCACGCAACCACAAGGCCTTGGTGGATAAAGACGTGGACGAATATTGGCGCAACGTGGACCTGTATATCGGCGGAACCGAGCATGCCACCGGTCACCTTATATACAGCCGCTTTTGGAACAAGTTCCTCTACGATATGGGTATTGTATGCGAAGAAGAGCCGTTCCACAAGCTAATCAATCAGGGAATGATTCAGGGACGTTCCAACTTTGTATACCGCATAAAAGACACCAACACCTTCGTTTCTCTGAACCTAAAAGACAAGTATGATGTTACTCCCATCCATGTGGATGTAAACATAGTGTCGGGCGACGTATTGGATGTGGAGGCCTTCAAGAAGTGGCGTCCGGAATACAACAATGCAGAGTTTATCCTTGAGGATGGCAAGTACGTCTGCGGATGGGCTGTAGAGAAGATGTCGAAGTCGATGTTCAACGTGGTCAACCCGGATATGATTGTTGAGAAGTATGGCGCCGACACATTGCGACTGTATGAGATGTTCTTAGGCCCGTTGGAGCAATCCAAACCTTGGGACACAAACGGTATCGACGGTGTACACCGTTTCTTGAAGAAACTTTGGACGCTGTTCTACGGGAATGCCGACAGCCTGCAGGTGACAGACGAGGCTCCTTCGGCTGAGGAGTTGAAGTCACTTCATAAATTGATAAAGAAGGTGACCTTCGACATCGAGCATTTCTCCTACAACACTTCCATCAGTGCGTTCATGATTTGCGTGAACGAGTTGAGTGGCTTGAAGTGCAACAAGCGCGCCATCTTGGAGCAACTGATTGTGCTCTTGACCCCGTTTGCTCCTCATGTGTCGGAAGAGTTGTGGCACGAATGTGGTCACACCACGACGGTATGCGATGCCTCTTGGCCCAAGTACAACGAAGAATATCTGAAGGAGAACACGGTGACCTACGCCATCTCGTTCAACGGAAAGGCCCGCTTCAGCATGGAACTTCCGGCGGATATGTCGCGCGAGGAGGTTGAGAAGGCCGCTCTTGCTCACGAGAGTTCCGCCAAGTGGATTAGCGGCAAGACTCCCAAGAAGGTTATTGTTGTTCCGGGTAAGATTGTAAATATCGTCATCTGATGAAAGCAAACAAATCCGATACGATTTATGATATCATAAAGGATTATCTGGCCATCTTCTTGGGGACAGTGTTGTATGGTTTCAGCTTCAATGCCTTTATCCTATCCAACGGAATCGTCACAGGTGGCGTAAGCGGTATCTGTGCATTGATATTCTTTGCCACAGGTGGTGCAATACCGGTGTCGGTCTCATACCTTGTCATCAACGTGGGCCTGTTGTTGGTTGCGTTGAAGATTTTGGGGTCGAGGTTTCTTATAAAGACCGTCTTCGGAGTGTTCTCGCTTTCCGCCTCTTTGTCGTTCTTCGAAAAGTTGCTGAAGGACAATCCTATTCTTCAGGACCAAACGTTTATGGCGATAATGATTGGTGCACTCCTCTGCGGTGCCGGACTGGGGCTTGTGTTCTCGGCAAACGGTAGTACCGGGGGTACGGATATCATCGGGGCAATTATCAACAAGTATAAGAACATCTCTATCGGACGTGCCTTGTTGTTTTGCGACTTCGTCATCATCAGTTCCTCATACCTTCTTTTCCACAACATCGACAAGATTGTATTTGGATTTGCCGAGATGATTGTCTGCAACTATATTCTCGATATGGTGTTGAACGGAAACCGCCAGTCGGTGCAGTTCCTCATCTTCTCGCAGAAGTACGAAGAGATAGCCGATAGGATTATCCACGACTTGAACCGTGGGTGCACCATCTTGGACGGCACGGGAGGCTATTCCCACAAGCCGGTGAAGGTGGTTGTCCTTTTGGCAAAGAAGTCGGAATCGGTATCCATCTTCCGTTTGGTGAAAAAGATAGACAACCAAGCGTTTATTTCGCAGAGCATTGTCCGCGGTGTCTACGGAGAGGGATTCGACCAGATAAAAACATAAACCTGGGAGGGTTGAACAATTAAAAGCACTTCTATGCGTTATACATCTCGTATGGGAGTGCTTTTTATTTATCAGACAATTCACACATCATGAAACTCGTATTTGCTACAAACAATCCTCACAAGTTGGATGAGGTACGTAAGATAACAGCCGGAAGAGCAGAGATAGTAAGCTTGGCAGACATAGGTTGCCACGACGATATCCCCGAGACGGGAGATACATTGAAGGACAATGCCCTCCAGAAGGCGCGCTACGTTAAGGAGAAGTTTGGTTACGATTGTTTTGCCGACGATACGGGCCTCGAGGTGGAGGCTCTGAATAATGCTCCTGGGGTCTATTCTGCACGGTATGCCGGAATGGCGCACGATTCGGAGGCAAACATGCGGAAGCTTCTCTTGGAGATGAGCGGCAAGGAAAACCGTAAGGCCCGTTTCCGCACGGTCATAGCTCTCATTCTCGATGGCAAGGAGTATCTCTTCGAGGGTATTGTGAACGGACAGATAACAAATGAGAAACGCGGGGCATGCGGATTTGGGTACGACCCGATATTCATGCCCGACAACCATACGGAGACCTTTGCCGAGATGGGCGATGAGGCGAAGAATGCCATCAGCCACCGTGCCGAGGCTGTGAAGAAGTTGAGTGTTTTCTTATCCACATTATCAGAATAAATCATGAAAAGAACGTTGTATACTCTTATGCTCCTCTGCGTGGCTGTCTCCTACGTCGCTGCGCAGAAAAGCGTGGGGCAATGGAGCAGTTATTTAGCTTACTACGAAACAACCCAAGTGGCAGAGGCGGGTGACTGTGTGTATGCCGTGGCAAACGGTTCGCTCTATAGCTATGGTAAGGAAGACAACAGCCTTGTATACTACTCAAGGCAGACGGGATTGAGCGACGGCGACATAAGTCACATCAGCTACAATCCCAATGCGGCGAAGTTGCTCATCACCTATAGCAACGGGAATATCGATTTGCTGGACGATAGCGGCGTATATAATCTATCTTATCTCTTGGACAACTCGGGGGTGACAGACAAGACAATCAATAGCATCACTATATACAATGAATATGCTTATCTCTCCACCAACTTTGGCGTCATTGCCTTGAATATGGAAAAGAGGGAGATAAAAGACACCTACAAGCTCAACGACAAAGTATATTCCGTTGCCATAGACGGTGAGAATATCTACGCAGCCGCATCCTCCTTGGGGCTGATATACGCGCCACTAAGCAGCAACCTGCTCGACTATAACGTATGGAAGACCTATCCCTTGTCTTCGAGCGAGATTCTTAAGGGCAGCGTCTCGAGGATTGGTTTCTTTGGGCAGAACCTCTGTCTTTTGACCGATAAGGGCATATATTATAAAGGTACCGACGGCGTGGTGAAGAGCCTTTTGAAGAACAGCAGTCTGAAGGGCATGACCATCCAAAACGGCAAGCTGATGACCCATACCGCATCCGAGCTCTACATCTATTCCTCCTTGACGGATAGAGACGTGGTGAAGGCAGGGACAGTGAACGGCGTCTCTTCCTTGAAGGGCGAGGGCACATATTGGATAGCTGCAGGGACGAGCGGAATAAAGGGTGTGAAGAAGAGCGGCTCCGGCTACGAGACCATAGTGGAGAACACGGGCGACAACACTGCCTACCCGAAACGAAACTATAACTACTACATGACAACCTACGGAAACAAACTGCTTGTTGTAGGTGGTGGGCGCTGGACAAACCGTTGGGGTCGCCCCGGCACGTTCATGGAATACGAAGACGGCAAGTGGTTCAACTTCGACGAGAACACCATAAACAAGAACCCCGGTGCCAACGAGAGCAATCAGTTCAGACGCTTTTGGGACTATACGGGCGTGGCAATCGACCCGAAAGACCCCACGCGCTACTTCATCTCGTCCTACGGCGAAGGCATCGTGGAGCTTAAAGACAAGGAGCCCGTGCAGCTCTATAACCACACGAACAGCGAGCTGGATTATATCCTGCCCTCCAGTCCATACAACTACATACGCGTCGGCGGCATCACGTTCGACGAGGAGGGCAACCTATGGATGACCAACTGCGAGGTGGAGTCCGTACTTAAGGTGCTCAAGGCCGACGGCACTTGGAAGCGCTTCACCTTCGATGGCTACAAGAATGTGTCCATGGCAGACAAGATAACTATCACGTCGAATGGGTATAAATGGATAAACAGTCCCTATGGCTCCGTGCGTGGACTCTTTGTGCTCAACGACAACGGCACCATCGACGATGAGGGCGACGACGAGTATCATTTCTATAGCACCTTCTCCGACGCCAACGGCACCATCGACGTCAGCGGCTACTACTGCGTGACGGAAGATAAGGGGGGGCAGGTGTGGATTGGTACCAACCGTGGACCTATCATCTGCACAAGCTATCGCGACATCAATAGCATCAAGTGCTCGCGCATCATCCGCACTAACGACGACGGCGAATCGTACTACCTCTTGGACGGCGAGCAGATAAATGCCATTGCAGTGGACGGGGGAAACCGCAAGTGGATTGCCACAAACTCATCCGGAGTGTTCCTCGTAAGCGACGACGGGATGGAAACCATTGCCAACTTCACGACAGAAAACTCGCCTCTCCCTTCCAACCAGATAAATTCTTTGGCAATAAACCAAATCACCGGTGAGGTGTTTATCGGCACGGAGAAGGGGCTTGTCTCCTACATGGGCGATGCCACCGAAGGTAGTGAGGACTATTCCAATGTATATGCTTACCCCAATCCCGTGAGGCCGGAACATGGCGACAAGGTGACCATCGTGGGGCTTATGGACGAATCCAATGTCAAGATAACCGACATAAGAGGCAACATCATCTACCAAGGCAAGTCCGCCGGCGGTACATTCTCGTGGGACTGCTGCAAGAGAGGTGGCGGGCGCGTGGCAACGGGTGTCTACCTCGTCTTGTCTGCCACTGAGGAAGCCAAGGAAAGTGTTGTCACAAAAATCATGGTGGTAAAGTAGCCGGGCAGATAACATAAACATCGAAATGAGATGGCGGAAAAGAATGATTTGGGGAAAGAGGGTGAACTGATGGCGCGCGACTATCTGCTTCGTCAGGGCTATGCCATTTTGCATACAAACTGGAGGTGGCACCACTATGAGTTGGATATCGTTGCCCGCCGGGAGAAGAAACTGGTTGTCGTGGAGGTGAAGACGCGCTCAGAAGACTTCCTCCTTTCGCCCGAAGAGGCTGTCGACCCAAAGAAGATAAAACGCATAGTGGCTGCCGCGGATGCCTACATCAACCGTTTCAACATCGAAATGCCGGTGCGCTTCGACATCATCACTATTATAAAAGGAAAGGACGGGTATAAAATTGAACATCTCGACGACGCCTTTTATGCCCCCTGCCGATAAGAAAGAATCAGTTATGAAGAAAGAAGAAGATATGCCGCAGATAATCCGTCTAAAGGAGACAGCTTCCACAAATAGCTATCTCCGCGAGGCGGCGGAGAGGGAATCTCTCGCGGAGGAGAGCCTTGTTGTTGCAGAGTTTCAAACAGCCGGGCGAGGACAGGCGGGCAACTCATGGGAGTCGGAAGGAGGGAGGAACCTCGTGTTCAGTCTCGTTCTCTATCCCCACTTTCTTCCTGCCAACCGCCAGTTTCTGATATCTCAGATAACAGCCTTGAGCGTGAAGGAGACCTTGGAGGAGTATGTGGACGGAGTGACGGTGAAGTGGCCCAACGATATCTATAGAAATGAGGGCAAGATATGCGGCATGCTGATTGAGAACGACCTCTCGGGCAAGGAACTCTATCGCTCCGTGATTGGTATCGGCATAAATATCAACCAACGGGTGTTTCTCTCCGATGCTCCGAACCCCGTGTCGTTGGCTCAGATAACGGGCAGGGAATACGACATAGATGAAATCTTAAGGAAGTTTCGCCAACGTTTCCACCAACGCTATACCGACCTCCTTCAAGGGCACGAAGCCGACATACAAAGAGACTACATGAAGGCCCTCTACCGCCGCGACGGCTTTTATCCCTATAGCGACGAAGGGGGATGGTTTGAGGCGCGCATCAAGGACGTGGAGCCCGGTGGACATCTGTTGCTTGAGCTTCGCGATGGAGAACTGAGAAGGTATGCCTTCAAGGAAGTGTCTTTCGTGAACAACTAACGGGCAAAAAAAATCCCCCGAACGAATTACTCGTCGGGGGGGATTCTCTATTTAGCTACGAGGTTACTTAATCTCGATATTCCTCTGCAATTTGGCAGCCTCTACAGGAGCCTTCTTAGGAATGTCTACCGTCAACACTCCGTGCTCCACCTTGGCGCTGATATGTTCCTTCTCCACATCGTCAGGCAATATCAATGTCTGCTGGAACTTAGAGTAAGAAAACTCGCGACGCAGGTAGCGACCGTCTTTCTTCTCGTCCTTCTTATCATCTTTCTTCTCCATTGAAATGACCAAGCAATTGTCTTCGTCGATACGAACGTTGAAATCGTCTTTAGTCATACCCGGAGCGGCTAACTCTATCTTATAG
>CAVGKO010000058.1:0-523 GCA_963629885.1 Anaerobutyricum sp. | reverse complement strand
TTCAATTACATTGATGGCAGGAGCCGTAGAATTAGCTTTTTCCATCCATTCGTTATCGAAGAAATCATTGAAGACACTCGGTAACCAATTCTGACTTTTTCTCATCGGCATCATAATTAAAATCTCCTATTTTAAGTTTTACATCAAATAATCTTTTGAACTCCGGGCTCTTTTCTCGAACCCTTCGTTCGCCTATATATATGCAAACGGTGTGCCAGGGCGTGAGGCGTGGTTTTGGTGTCTTTTTGTCACAAATATGAGCCTTATCAGCCGTTTTTGTGACAAAATGTTTCCATTTCATTTTATTCTGCATCCCACTTACACTACCTTTGCCCTCATCTAAACAACGGAAACTAAAACAGAACAAGAAATGGTGAAATACAAACGCATCCTTCTTAAGCTTAGTGGAGAATCACTGATGGGAGGAAAACAATACGGCATCGACGAGACTCGTTTAAACGAATATGCCACGCAGATTAAGGAAATAGCCGAGATGGGCGTGCAGATTGGGATTGTGATTGGC
>CAVGKO010000057.1:0-9104 GCA_963629885.1 Anaerobutyricum sp. | reverse complement strand
ACCCAACGAACGGCCCACGCACGACACCTCCAAGCTATGGGTAAGTCTGTTGTGCACAAAGATGCTTCCCGGAAGAGGGAACACCTGCGTCTTGTTCTGCAGTCGGCGGAAGGGGGATGAAAATATCAAACGGTCGTAGTCTCTCTGGAAGTCCGTGCGTTCGTGTTTGCGCTCGTGGTATTCTTCCATCCCGAGGCGTTTATCGGATAATAATGATGTCCAGTTCATATCTATTATATAGTGATGTAGTCGTGCCAAGGTTACTCCAATATTCCTTTCCCTTGGCGAATGATTTCGAAATCGTCCGTCGTGCAGTCCACCACCGTTGAGGCCTCCAAGCCCCCATACCCGCCGTCGATAATGATATCCACCATATCTTCGTATTTCTCGCAGATAAGCTCCGGGTCGGTGGCATATTCAACGATGTCGTCCGAATCGCGTACCGACATTGTCAGAATGGGGTTGCCAAGCTCTTTCACCAGTGTGCGAACAATGTTGTTGTCGGGTATGCGGATGCCAACCTCTTTACGGTTCTTATAGATTTTGGGCAGCTCGCTGCTTGTTGGGAGGATGAAGGTAAACGGCCCGGGCAGATTCTTCTTCAGTAGTTTGAAAGCCGAATTGCTCACCTTGGCATACTCGCTGAGGTTAGAGAGGTCGTAGCAGATGATGGAGAGGTTGCTCTTTTGAGGATTGACCCCTTTCATCTGGCATATCTTCTCCACTGCACGTACGTTCAGCGCATCGCAGCCGATGGCATATACCGTGTCGGTCGGATAGATAACCAAGCCTCCGTCGCGAAGGACGCCTACCACTTTCTCTATAACTCTGGGGTGGGGATTCTCGGGGTAAATCTTCAGCATCATAACGTTATGTTTATATCGCAAAAGTATGTAAAACACATAAGATAAAAAAGCCTCCGCGTCCGAGGCCCTCGCGGCTACTTTAGGCCTTGCGTGGCGACCGTGCGGCAATCCTATCTACCACCACGGCTATGGCGCCATCGCCCGTTACGTTGCATGCGGTGCCAAAGCTGTCCATCGCAATATAGAGCGCAATCATCAGTGCCTGCAGTGTCTCGTTGAACCCGAGCATGCTTTGCAGCAATCCCAGTGCCGCCATTATTGCCCCGCCCGGGATGCCGGGGGCAGCCACCATAGTGATGCCAAGCATAAGGATGAAGCCACTCATTGAGGCAAAGGTGGCAGGCTCTCCCGTCATGCATAGGATAGCCATGGCGCAGGCAGTGATTTTCATCGTGCTGCCCGAGAGATGTATGGTTGCGCAGAGAGGGATGACAAAGATGGCAATAGCCTCGCTTACGCCATTCTTTATGGTCTGTGCAAGTGTTACCGGTATGGTTGCCGCCGAGGATTGCGTTCCAAGTGCAGTGGCGTATGCCGGCAGCATATTCTTCAGTAGCTGCAGCGGGTTTTTCCCTCCTATGGCTCCTGCCACGGCGAATTGTATCAGAAGGAGCACCACATGTAGCACGAATATGACCACAATAACCTTCAGGAACATCGAGATGATGCTTGCCACCTGTCCGCTAATCGTCATGTTGAGAAAGATACCGAAGATATGCAGTGGCAAAAGGGGGATGATGATTGCCTTAATCATCTTGGTCACTATCTTCTGAAAATCGTTAAAGCCGTCGCGAAGGGTGTTACCGTCGATATGCGAAAGTCCCAACCCTATGGTGAACGAGAGGAGCAACGCCGTCATCACATCCATCAGCGGAGGCATCTCCACCGTGAAGTATGGCATGAGTGAGAAGTCCTCGGGGTTGTTCATCGCTGCGAGCTCAGTGCCGGCGGGCAGGATGTGGGGAAAGACTGCCGAACAACTGAAGAAGGTAAAGAAGCCCGAGAATATCGTAGAGCCGTAGGCAATCAGCGTTGTGATGGCAAGCAGCCATCCTGCCCCCTTGCCCAAATCGCCAATGGCTGGCGTCACCAGCCCCAGGATGATGAGGGGTATGGAGAACGAAAGGAAGTTGCCAAACAAAGAATTGAAAGTAACAAACACGCGGGCGATGCCTTCCGGCAGGAACTGTCCGAGCAAGATGCCCAGGACGATGGCTATTACCACTCTCGCCAACAGCGATACTTTAATCCTTCTCATGCGTTTAGATATTGTTGCCTAAGGATACTTATCAGTTCTTGTACACCATCCGACGCTCCCTTGCGGATGAAATGGATATCATTACGATAAGCCTTCACTTCCTTGGGGTCGATAAGATAGATGGGCTGCCCGCGTCGCACGTAGTTGAGCAGTCCGGCTGCGGGGTAGACGTTGAGCGACGTCCCTATGACCACAAAGATGTCGCACGACTCAACCATCCGTATTGCCGGGTCAATCATCGGGACAGCCTCACCAAACCATACTACAAAGGGTCGCAATTGCACGCCATGCGGGTCTTTGTCCCCGAGATGTATGTCGGGGTTGTCGGGCGAGAGGTCGTAGGTGGTATTTAAGTCGCGCACGGAGCAAGCCTTCATGAGTTCGCCGTGGAGGTGTATCACGTCGCTGCTCCCCGCCCTCTCGTGTAGGTTGTCTACATTCTGCGTGATGATATGTACGTCGAAGTCCTTCTCAAGCTCTGCCAATCCGATATGCCCGGCATTGGGTTTGGTGTTAAGCAGTTCCCTGCGTCGTTGGTTGTAGAAGTCGAGCACCATCTCGGGGTTGGCAGCAAATCCTTCGGGCGTTGCCACATCCTCCACGCGGTGTTTCTCCCACAGCCCGTCGGAGTCGCGAAACGTGGAGATGCCACTCTCTGCACTCATGCCGGCGCCGGTTAATACCACTAATCTCTTCTTCATGGCGTATTACAGATTGTTGAGAATATCTTCCTTCCCCTCTTGAACGAGGCGGTAAATCATTTCACCGAACAAGGTGTTCACCCAAGCAAACCATGAGCGAGTGAACTTCTTAGGGTCATCCTTGTGGAACGACTCGTGCATGAAGCCCGTGTCGCCGTCCGTGTCGCGAAGCATCTTCACGCAATGGCGGATTTCGTCCTCATCACTCGTGGTGTTGCAACGCATGATGATGCTCATGGGCCAGATATAATCGAATCCTATATGTGGTCCGCCAATACCTTCGCCGGCTTTCCCCTTGAAGAAGTAGGGGTTCATCGGGCTCAGCACCATGCGGCGTGTGTTCTGATAGATGGGGTCGTTAACGTCCACGCATCCGAGGTATGGCATTGCCAATAGGCTGGGCACGTTGGCATCGTCCATAAATACATGGTTGTGGAATCCGTCCACTTCAAAGGCATACACCTTACCAAACTCGGGGTGCTCCACTATGCCGTAACGTTCGATGGCATCAGCCACCTCGTCTGCCAAGGCGTCGCACTGGCGGGCAAAGTCGTTGTCTTTGCGGATGTCGCGCATCATCTCTGCCAGTTGGTGGAGTGAGGTGACGGCAAACATGTTCGACGGAATCAGGAACCCAAACAATGTGGCATCGTCGGACGGACGGAAAGAGGAGACAATCAGCCCTACAGGGTTGACGGGACTACCACATCCGTCGTTAAGCAGAGTGTCGCCTTGGCGGTCGGTCTCGCGAGTAAACTTATACGGCCCGATGCCATCCTTGCGTTGTTGCTCAACGAAGGTCTTATAGATGGTCTTCATCGCCTTGTCCCAATCGTTGTCGAAAGGAGAGGTGTCGCCCGTCTTCTTCCAGAAGTGATAAGCCAAGCGGATAGGGTAGCAGAGCGAATCTATCTCCCACTTGCGCTCGTGCAGCTCGGGTTTCATCTCTGTGTTGTCGCTTTTCCACTCGCTGCCTGTCGGCCCTTCGTTGAAGGCGTTGGCATACGGGTCGATATTGATGCACCACGTCTGACGGTTGATAACGCCGGCAAGCATGGTCTTCACCTTTGGGTCTTCACCTGCAAAGATGATATGCGGAAACACCTGTGCCGACGAGTCGCGCAGCCACATGGCATGGATGTCGCCCGTGAGAACAAAGGTGTCGGGCTTGCCGTTTTTCATCTTGTGTTCGCAAGTGGTGTCGAGCGTGTTCGGGAAGCAGTTCTCGAACATCCAAGCAAGCTTCGGGTCTTTCAGCTTTGCCTTGGTTTCTTGTATCGCCTTTTCCACTGCCTCGGAAGTAAACTGACGTTTCTTGGCTGCCGGTCTCAGGCAAGTATACTTTGAGGCATCTGTAGAAAGCGATGCCGGTGAGGCGGAATGCTTCGTCATGCCGGCAAACGAATGTTGCCCCATCAAGAGACCTGCCAACGACAGGCTTCCCGATTTAATGAAGTTTCTACGTGTAGTCATGATTAATGGTATTACTCCAGTTCGGTTGCTTTTAGTATTTGGTCAACAGCCTCCGACAGTCCGGCGGGGTTCTTACCTCCGGCTGTGGCAAAGTGTGCCTGGCCGCCGCCGCCGCCACCAATCATCTTGGCAGCATCTTTCACCAGCTTGCCGGCATGCAGCCCTTCTTCCACGAGCGGCTCGCTCAGCATTACCATCAGCATCGCCTTGTCGCCGTCTTCTATACCTGCCACGAAGAATATCTTCTCGCCAGCCATGCTCTCGCCCTTGATGTCGAAGGCCAGGTGCTTGATGGCATCGGTGTTGGCTTTGCCGCGGAACACAATCACCTTCACGCCACGGCGGCATACAGCCTCTTCGAGGAGTCTCTTCTTCAGCATGACAATCTTCTCTTTCACGTAGTCGTTGACCTGCTTCCTCAGCTCGGCATTCTCTTCTATTGCCTTGCGGATGGTCTGCGAGAGGTTGGGCACGTTGTTGAACAATGCACGCAACTCGCGTATCGTGTCTTGCATCACGAAGGTATATTGGTCGGCTGCCTCGGCTGTTACAGCTTCGATACGACGTACACCTGCAGCAACCGAACTCTCTGCTATCACGCGCAGCGACCCAATCATTCCGGTTGCCGGGATATGTGTACCACCACAAAGTTCTATAGACTTGCCGTATTTTACCACGCGCACTTCTTCGCCGTACTTCTCGCCAAACAATGCCATGGCACCCATTGCCCGTGCTTCGGCAATCGGCATGTTACGACGTTCCTCAAGCGGCAGGTTGGCACGAATCTTTTCGCTTACCAATCTCTCTACCTGACGTATTTCTTCGTCGCTCACCTTCTGGAAGTGCGAGAAGTCGAAGCGCAAAGCTTCAGGAGAAACGTATGAGCCCTTCTGCTCGACGTGCGTACCCAATACTTCGCGCAAAGCCTCGTGCAAAAGGTGCGTAGCCGAGTGGTTGCATTCGCAGCGGATACGTCTCTTCTCATCTATCTTGGCAGTAAACACAGCCTGAAGGTCCTTGGGCAGACGTTGTGTGAGATGCACTGCGAGGTTGTTCTCGCGTTTGGTGTCCACCACTTCGATGGTCTCCTCCGGAGTGATAAGCCACCCCGTGTCGCCTACCTGTCCACCCATCTCGGCGTAGAACGGTGTGCGGTCTAATACTATTTGATAGAGTTCCTTGTTCTTTTGTTTGATTTTGCGGTAGCGCAGGATGGAGGCGTCGCACTCAAACAAGTCGTAGCCTACAAACTGCGACTCGCCTTCGCTCAATACCACCCAGTCGCCTGTCTCCACTGCTGCTGCGTTGCGGGCACGTTCTTTCTGCTTCAGCATCTCAACATCGAAGCCTGCTGTATCAACCTCCATGCCGTTCTCACGCAGAATCAGCTCGGTGAGGTCGAGCGGGAATCCGTAGGTGTCGTAGAGAGTGAAGGCATCGGGCCCACTCATGATGGTCTTGCCGGCAGCTTTTGTCTCAGCAATCTTGGCATCCAGCAGACGTATACCGGTCTCAAGTGTACGAAGGAAAGCTTCTTCTTCTTCCTTCATCACCTTCTCGATAAGTATCTTCTGTGATATGAGTTCGGGATAGGCATCACCCATTGTTTCGATGAGCACGGGCACGAGGGTGTAGAGAAATGCCTCACGTCGTCCCAAGAAGGTGTATCCGTAGCGCACGGCACGGCGTAGGATACGGCGGATAACATAACCGGCGCCTGCGTTGGAGGGCAGCTGCCCGTCGGTGATGGAGAAGGCTATTGTGCGGACATGGTCTGCCACCACGCGCATGGCAATGTCTTGCCGTTCGTCTTTGCCGTAGGTTGTACCCGTCATGCGGGCTATGGTCTGAATGATTGGCTGGAACACATCCGTGTCGTAGTTGGATGTCTTGCCTTGCAGAGCCATACACAAGCGTTCGAAGCCCATACCCGTATCTATCACCTTTGCAGGCAGACCTTCGAGCGAGCCGTCGGCTTTGCGGTTGAATTGCATGAACACCAAGTTCCATATTTCAATCACCTGTGGATGGTCTTTGTTCACCATCTCGGCGCCGCTCACCTTGGCACGTTCACTGTCCGGACGGAGGTCGATGTGAATCTCGGAGCATGGTCCGCATGGCCCCGTGTCGCCCATTTCCCAAAAGTTATCGTGTTTGTTGCCGTTGATGATATGGCTCTCGGGCAGGAATTGTGCCCAATAGCCGGCAGCCTCATCATCGCGCGAAAGGCCCTCGGCGGGGCTTCCTTCGAACACTGTGGCATACAGCCGTTCGGGGTCAAGCTTCAGCACATCTACAAGATATTCCCATGCCCATCCGATGGCTTCCTTCTTGAAATAGTCGCCAAACGACCAGTTCCCAAGCATCTCGAACATGGTGTGATGATATGTGTCGTGACCAACTTCTTCCAGGTCGTTGTGCTTGCCGCTCACGCGGAGACATTTCTGCGAGTCTGCCACACGCGGATATTTGATGGGCACATTTCCCAGAATGATATCCTTAAACTGGTTCATACCCGCATTGGTAAACATCAGCGTTGGGTCACCTTTCACCACCATGGGTGCAGAGGGGACGATGTGATGTTGCTTTGAAGCGAAAAACTCTTTAAACGACTCACGAATTTCTTTTGCTGTCAACATAATCTGTTTGTATTGTTCTTGTTCTCGTTAATATTCTAAAAAACAGTTCGCAAAAATACCTAAATTATTACTTTTGCACGCATTCGAGTAACAAATTATTTCGATGAAACTGTTTAGAACACGGAAGATATACTACCAATATAACCCCGAGACGCTCAGTTACGAACGCGTTCGCCGTTCGGCAAAAGACCACGTTTTAGGCTTCGTTAGGCATTTGAGCATTGGTGCAGTTGTCGGCTTTATTCTCTTTTTCGTTGCGATGCATATGATGGATTCCCCAATGGAAGAATTGCTGAAGAAGGAGAACGAGCTCTTGCAGACGCAGTATGAGGTGCTCTCGTTGCGGCTTAGCAATGCATTGGATGTGCTCGACGACATACAGCAGCGCGACGAGAATCTTTATAGGGCCATTTTCCAGGCGGAGTCTATCCCCGAGTCGGTGCGCAAGTCGGGTTTCGGGGGGACCAATCGCTACGAACATCTCATGAGCCTTTCCAACGCGGAGTTGGTGGTATCCACAACTGAGAAGATGGATATGCTTGCCAAGCAGCTCTACGTGGAGTCGAACTCCTTGGAGGAGCTCATCAACTTGGGGAAACATCAAGAGGAGCGTAGCCGCAGCATCCCTGCCATACAGCCCATCTCCAACAAAGACCTGCGTCGCACGGCGTCGGGCTATGGCATGCGTATCGACCCTATCTACCGTACGCCCCGCTTCCATCCGGGGATGGATTTCTCTGCCAAGGTGGGTACGGAGGTGTATGCCACGGGCGACGGGGTGGTGGTCTTTGCTGCCTGGAAGCAAGGCTATGGCAACTGTCTTCAGATAGACCACGGCTACGGTTTTCAGACCCTCTACGGCCATCTGAGCAAGTTCCGCAAGCGTGTAGGGCAGAAGGTGACGCGCGGCGAGGTGATAGGCGAGGTAGGCAATACGGGTAAGTCAACCGGTCCGCATCTCCACTACGAGGTGATAGTGCGGGGCAGGCACGACAACCCCTCGAAATACTACTACATGGACCTTTCTCCCGAAGAATACGACCGCATGATACGAATCGCGGAGAACCACGGGCAGGTAATGGATTAACGAACATCTTTTCTTTTTTGACGATGGCATATAATAAAAACAAAAACCTGAAATTGTATTACTCCATCGGAGAGGTGGCGCGCATGTTCAACGTCAACGAGTCCACTCTCCGCTTTTGGGAGAAGGAGTTCAACATTCTTAAACCGCGCAAGACAGAGAAGGGCACCCGCACCTACAAGCAGGAAGACATCGACAAGGTTCGCCTCATCTACCATCTGCTTAAGGAGCGTGGCATGACTGTGGCGGGTGCGCGGCAGAGGCTGAAGGACAATAAGGAGACAACAATCCAACGGGAGGAGATAGTAAACCGCTTGAAGCACGTGAAGAAGGAACTGTTGGCAATGAGGGACGCCTTCAGCGACCTCGAGGCTTCGAAGGCCGCAGGCGGGGAACAAGAAATATCAAAACAAAACATATAAACGGAAATGGAAATTACAGGAAAGATTATTGCGGTGCTACCAATTCAGGGCGGCACAAGCAAAAACGGAAACGAGTGGAAAAAGCAAGAATACGTATTGGAAACACATGAGCAATACCCCAAGAAGGTGTGCTTCCAGATATTCGGAGCTGACAGAATAGACCAAGCAGCCATACAGCCGGACGAGGAGTTGACGGTGTCGTTCGATATCGAAAGCCGCGAGTATAATGGCCGCTGGTATACAAATATCAATGCATGGAAGGTGGCACGCCCTGCTGCAGCTGCTGCCGCGCCTGCCCCCGTGGCTAATGACCCTCTTGCAGGTGTAGCGAGCACTGCCGCTCCCAATTTTGCACCGGCTGACCCTGTTGACGACCTCCCGTTCTAAGGAGGGGAGGCCGAGTACACTGTTTCTTGCTTCCGCGCGAGGCGCTGAAGCAAGAAACAGTGTACTTTTCGTTCCGCGCGAGGCGCTGAAGCAGGAAACAGTGTACTTTTTGTTCCGCGCGAGGCGCTGAAGCAGGAAACAGTGTACTTTTTGTTCCGCGCGAGGCGCTGAAGCAAGAAACAGTGTACTTTTCGTTCCGCGCGAGGCGCTGAAGCAGGAAACAGTGTACTTTTCGTTCCGCGCGAGGCGCTGAAGCAAGAAACAGTGTACTTTT
>CAVGKO010000056.1:0-9274 GCA_963629885.1 Anaerobutyricum sp. | reverse complement strand
CATGATAGGTCGGCGTGAGAAGCATCTTCGGCCCGTTGGTCAGAATCATTGACTGAAGCACATTGACAATCTGAGCGATGTTGGTCATCTTCAAACGGTCGGTATACTTATTGAACACATTCAGCGTAAGAGCAGCCACAAAGGCATCACGCATGGTATTCTGCTGGAAAAGATGGCCGTTGATGGTTCCGGGCTCTTCGTCCCACCAAGCACCCCATTCATCAAGCATAAGAGCCACGTTTTTCTTCGGGTCATACTTGTTCATGATGATGATATGCTTCTTTATCACGTCCTCAATCTCCAGGCACTTGCCCATCGTTGCGTAATAGTCGTCTTTGTCGAAGTCCGTGGCAGAGCCTTTATGACCCCAGTTTGCCACCGTGTAGTAGTGGAGCGACAAACCGTTCATACGTCCGCCAACATCACGCATCAGCACCTCTGTCCAGTTGTAGTCATAGTCGCTGGCGCCACTGGCTATCTTAAACAAATTATTTCCGCTGAAGTTGCGGCAATAGGTTGTGTAGCGACGATACTGGTCGGCATAATATTCCGGTCGCATATTGCCACCGCAACCCCAGCTTTCGTTTCCTATTCCGATAAACTTAACCTTCCATGCCTTGTCTCTGCCGTTCTGACGGCGCAGAGTGGCCATAGGGCCTTCTTCGGCAGTCATATACTCAACCCACTCAGCCATTTCTTCCACCGTGCCGCTACCTACATTGAGGCTCACGTAGGGCTCGCAGCCCAGCAGCTCGCAGAGGTTAAGAAACTCGTGTGTTCCGAAACTATTGTCTTCAAGCGTTCCACCCCAGTTGGTGTTCACCAGTTTGGGACGATTCTCTTTCGGACCTATACCGTCTCTCCAATGATATGTGTCGGCAAAGCAACCGCCCGGCCAACGCAGGTTCGGAATCTGCAGCTTCTTCAACGCGTTAACGACATCATTACGGTAGCCATTGGTATTGGGAATATCGGAATCCGGGCCAACCCAAAGTCCACCGTATATGCACGTTCCCAAATGCTCGGCAAAATGACCGTAGATATGTTTACTAATCTGTTGTGTCCCCTCTTTAGGGTATACACGGATACTCGCATCCCTTTGGGCAAACAAAGGCAGTGCCAAAAGCGCGAGGGCACTAATGAATAACTTTTTCATGGTATTATACGTGTTTTATGAGTTTCTATTTCATCTGCGGCAGCTCGATGGCATCCAGCTTACGCAGTGTCTCCATACGGAATGCTCCGGGCCAAGCAACGAGCCATGAGTTGACACGTTCGAAAGTGGTGGCAGCGCCCCAGTTCCAGTTACACTCCAGGTAGGCTTCGTTTTGCGCCCCGGCAGGACGGGTGCGACCGTTGATAACCAATGTGCCGTCGGAAATCAGCTGACAGCCGTTGTTCCATATAGCCACAGCTTTTTCTCTCCACTGATTGTCGCCCGTGAGCTTCGAGAGCTCGAACCATTCCGGAATCCAGAACAAAGCATACGGGTCGATGTGGTTATGCTGAACGGAGACAGACGTTCCTCCAAATGTCTTGTAGTTGTATTGCGTAAAGTTATCGTCTGCCGGATAAACGCCGTTGTAGTGCCACAGCCAAGTGGACAAATAATAAGAAACGGAAACGGCATCGTCGAGATACTGTTTGTTGTTGGTCAGGTTGAACAACCTCAACGCAGAGCGCAGAAGAGAGATGGACGACTCCTTATCGATACACCAAGTATCCAAAGCTCCTGCTGTGGAGAATCCCTTTGTCTTCAATTCGCTCACGTAATAGTCGTAGGCCCTGGCGGCAGACTTGAAGTAAGTACTGTCTTTCGAGCGGCTGAAAGCCTCCAACATCGGGGGAACCAAGAAGCACCCTATTGTACCTTCCCTATAGAAGCATTCTCCACTTGGATACCATCCACGGCCATATATACCACTCTCCTGCTGGTCTTTCTTAACGAAGTCGCAAATACCGAATGCCAAGCGCTCGTATTCCGGACGATTCTCGCCACAAGCCTTTGCCAGCTCCGTTGCCTCAAAATAGTTGAGTGCCGCCGTACCGAGGTTGCAAGCGTCGATGATGATACTTTCATTCAATTTCTGCTGTTTGGAAACGCGGTCGTAGTGAGTATAGAACAAGCCGTTGGGCAGCGGGCAGAACTTAGCCCATGCATCAAGCGTAGCCAAACCCTTCTCCAGGGATTCTTTGTTGCCATACTTTATATAATCGAAAAGCAATGAGTTGGCAAACGAAGCGTTCTGCCCACACCATCCTATTTCGTATCCTCTACGTCTGCCCCACGTTCCGTCTTTGTCCGGAGTAAGACCAATGGTAAAGCCACGGAAATCGCCGTCTTCCGACCAGAGGCTCTCCTTGGCATAGCGAAGACCCAACTCCCATATCTTTTTCGGAGGATAGACCTCTGTAACCGGCTTGTCTGACCTGCTCCATGCCTCATCCAAGAAATGGCGTATGGCCTGATGATGCGGCTCCAGCTCGCTGACATTAATATAAGCCACAAACGTAACCTCATCGCCTTTGGCAAGATTGGCTTCTCTCTGATAACCCGTTATGAAACGGTCTCTGGCAGCATACACTACCGGCATCTCTTCTTCGGGCCATATCAGGCGATGAGTAGTCATCTTGTCTTCCGGCATGATGGAGCACGAGAAATCTTCTTTTTCGCCTTGGGGAACATTGCTCCACATGGCTACGGCAAACTGCTTTCCTTCCGAATAAGTTGCTCCGGGGATTGGTGTGCGGCGGTATGAAGTTGTGCGCCACTGCCCGTCTTGCTTTGCACCCTTGGGCTCTTTTCCGCGGCCCCAGTTGTTTCCGTTGTAGGAAACGGAGGGAATCATCCAGTAGTCAGACACCGATTGGTGCACAAAATCCAAACATATCCTGGCTTTCTTAATGTCTTTCTGCGCGGTAAACCGAGTTGTAATCTTGAAAGTTGACGAGTCGAGTCTTTCTATCTGACTCGTTTGTTCCATCCCCTCGGGGGCAGACTGCTTGAATTCTCCCACAACGGTCTTACCTGAGAGAAGTGTCATCTTGCCATCTTTCTCTTTCCAATGGTACTTGTCCGACTGACATGAGCAAAGAACAACACATAGAATGAAACAAAGTGCACGTAATTGTTTTAGAGTTTTCATGGTCGATTAAATATTGAATAAACGTTTACAAATGTAAGATAAATTATCCGAACAACACAACTTCCCCTCGCACATCTTGCAAAAAGGCGTATCTTCGCGACCCGAAAAGCAAATACCAAAAAACGTATTACCAAAAGTAATAGAGCAATGAAGAAGAAGATAGACACAACTCGCGACAAGATTGACTTTGGCTCGGGTAAGATTGGTCCGTTGTTCCGAAGCATGTTCTTTCCCACTCTCGTGGGTATGATTTTTATGTCCTTGCAGACCATCATCGACGGCATCATGGTGGGTCAAGGCGTGGGGGCAGACGGCATTGCCGCCGTCAACATTGTTGCTCCGCTGTGGACAGTGGCCACAGGCGTGGGGCTTATGTTTGGTATCGGCGCCTCGGTGACAGCCAGCATGCACCTTGCCAATGGGAACAAGAAAGCAGCCAACATCATCCTTACCCAATCGTTTGGTGTAGGTTTCATCATCATCGCAATACTCACCCTTCTGTGTTTCTTTATGCCGCGAGATGTAGTCTTCGCCTTGGGGTGTAGCCCCGCTCTCGAGAAGTATGCCGTTGACTACCTGCTGGGGTTGCTGCCCGGCATGGTGTTTCTCTTTTGGCAGTGCGTGGGGATGATGATGGTGCGTTTGGACGGCTCGCCGCGTTACGCTATGTGGATGCAGGTGGTGGGCGCCGTGGTAAACCTCGGGCTCGATTGGATATTCATCTTCCCGATGGGCATGGCGGTGAAAGGGGCTGCCATTGCCACTGCCATTGCATGCATCGTTTGCGGACTGATGACCCTTACCTATTTTATATGGTTCTCCGAGACGCTCAAGTTCCATAGACTGAAAGCCAACGCCACCTCGCTGTTTCGTACCCTGCGCAACACGGGTTATATGATGAAGATTGGCTCAGCCACCTTCCTCACCGAGATAGCCATAAGCGTAACCATGATAGCGGGCAACTATATGTTTATGTCGATGCTCCACGAAGACGGTGTGGCGGCATTCGCCATTGTGTGCTACCTCTTCCCCATCATATTCTCGGTCAACAATGCCGTGGCACAATCTGCCCAGCCCATCATCAGCTATAACTATGGGGCGAAACAGGAAGCGCGTGTCAACAGTGCCCTGAGGGTGTCGTTGCTTGCCGCCTTTTTGTGCGGACTGGGAGTGATGACGCTCCTGATAGTGGGCGACAAACTTATTGTGGGAGCATTCCTTCGTCCCGACGAGCCATCGTATGCCTTGGCCATGGACGGGCTGCCGTGGTTTGCCACCTGCTCGTTGTTCTTTGCCTTCAACGTGGCTTTCGTGGGATACTACCAAAGCATCACCAAGGCAGGACGGGCAATGGTATACACCATGCTACGTGGCATTGTGTTCGCCGTATTGGGATTCTTGCTACTCCCGCGGGTGATTGGCACAGTGGGCCTTTGGACTGCCATTCCCATGGCTGAACTTGCCACACTCATCATAATCCTCGGGGGCTATTTCTTCTCCACAAGAGGAAACACAAAAGAAACTTTGCAACATAATTAGCATAAAGACATGAACGGAATATATACCATCCTGCTGTTGATATTAAGCAACATCTTCATGACCATCGCTTGGTATGGGCATCTCAAACTACAACAAACGGGCGTGAGCAGCAACTGGCCACTGATAGGCGTCATTGCTTTCAGTTGGGCAATAGCCTTCTTTGAGTATTGCTGCCAGGTGCCTGCCAACCGCATCGGATTCATAGGCAACGGGGGCCCGTTCTCGTTGGTACAACTGAAGGTCATTCAAGAGTGCGTGTCGCTCATCGTCTTCGCCATCATCGCCAACGTGCTCTTCCAAGGGCAAGGCTTACATTGGAATCACTTCGCCGCCTTCCTCTGCCTCATCGCCGCAGTTTACTTCGTATTTATGGAGTGAGGGCTTGCCGCCTTACGGTAGCGGGTCGCCGGGGGTACTTTTGGAGGGGTCGTAGATGGCTACGCCTACTTGCGAATCCGCACAACCGTAGTAGAGATACCACTTGTTTTTGAAGAAGACAAGGCCTTCGATGAAGACTGTGCCGTCGACATACTGTCCGCTTTTCTCAAACGAATCCATCGGGCGGAAGAAGGGCACATCCAATCTCTGCAGAGCCTTCATAGGGTTCTTGGCATCAGTGAGGAGCTGCCCTGCGCAGTATGCCCCGGCAGTGAAACGTTTGTCGCGCCCGTCATCGTTGGTCTGGTTCTTGCCATTGTAGAGCAAGACGATGCCGCGAGAGGTCAGTACGGCGGGAGGTCCGCATTCCGTCAACGCACTGTCGAAATACCCCGGGCGGGGTTTGATGACTGTTGCCAGCTCGTTATCCTTATCCAGTATCGGCGTCCAGTTTACAAGGTCGTCGGAGGTTGCAGCAAAGACAGCATGCTCACCCCAATACATGAAGTACTTCCCATCGATTTTGGTCAGCACCTGCTTGCCGTCTTTTATCTCCGTCACCATGGAGCCGGACTTGCAGAAGATATCCTTGAAGCGGCCGTTGTAGGCTTTGGCGAAGGCTGGACCATGTTTCTCCCATTTTATCAAGTCGCGCGAGGTGGCGATGCAAAGACGAGCCACCTGTCTGTTCCAAGAGGTGTAAGCCATGACGTAGAGTCCATCCTCGGTCATGGCAACGCGCGGGTCTTCGCAACCTCCCTCCCATTCGTATTCCTTCATATTGTCTTTGTCGGGATACATCACGGGGGTGGTACGGCGTTTCATGTGGATGCCGTCTTTGGATTCAGCCAAGCCGATACGCGAGGTACGCATGCCGATGCCCGTCGCGGAGTTGTCTTCGGCACGGTAGAGAACACATATCTTCCCGTTCTTCACTGTTGCTGCGGGGTTGAACACGTCGCTTTCTTCCCAGCCCACCTTCGCATCCCTCATGGGGCAATCGAAGAGGTTCTTTGGAGCAGGTGTGATGATGGGGTTGGCACCGGTGGGTCTTACGAAACCGCCCAGAGCCCATTCCGGCAATACGTTCTGTGCGTACCCAATCAGCGGCAGAACAGCCAGAGAGATGAATAGTAAACTCTTTTTCATGATATGAAGGATAAACATGCCGAGGGAAACTACGCTCACCCCAGCACCTTGTTTTTGGCAATCGTTGCGTGGAATTCTTTCAGGTAGAAAGGCTCGAAATATGCCACGTCCTCGAACTTCCCGGCGGCAAAGGCCTCTTCCGCCAATGGGACCATGTTGACCGCAAGCGGATGGATATCGTCAAGGAAGACGGCATTGGAGGATGGAATCACATCTTGGCACTTGGCGGCGCCATTGCCAAAGAAGCAAACCCGTGAGCTTTCCAAGAAGGGAGCATACGTCGTGGCATCCACTATGTCTGCCGAGGCGCCGCGCACCTCCCTGAGGTTTTTGTCGTAGATGGCGGCATACACCTCCATGCGTCGGGCATCGAGCATTGCGCAGTATAAATCCGCCTCCTCTTTCTGCTTCAAGGCAGCTACGGCGAGAGTCTCCAAGGTATGCACACTTATCAGCGGGATATCGAAGCCGAAGCACAGACCTTTTGCCACCGACACGCCGATGCGCAACCCCGTGTATGAGCCCGGGCCGCTGCTCACAGCCACAGCCTCAGGCTTCACGCCCCTCTCTTTTGCCTCCTTGAGGGCCTCTTCCACGTATACGCCCAAAAGGGCAGCATGCGAAGGGCCTTCGAACGAGCACCTCCCTGCCAACACCTCTCCGTCCTTAGCCAACGCAACGGAACATACAGAGGTGGATGTTTCTATATTTAAAATGCAAGCCATAACTATCGGTAATCGGGTTGTCTCCTTATTCTAACGCCCGCAAAAATATAAAAGTTTCCCCTATCTTTGCGCAAATTTTAAGCATAATGATACAATCGATGACAGGATTCGGCAAGGTTACAGCCGAGCTTCCTTCGAAAAAAGTAACCGTAGAAATAAAATCTCTCAACAGCAAACAACTCGACCTGCAGACGCGTGTTCCGTCTATCTACAGAGACAAAGAGATGCAGATTCGCAATCTTCTGCTTCAGACCCTCGAGAGGGGGAAGGTGGACTTCGGTATCCATATCGAATACATCGGGCAGGATACTCCTTCGCAAATCGACCCCGCCGTGTTTGAAAGCTATTATAGGCAGATTAAGGACATTGCCGCAAAGCTTGGCATTGCTCTTCCTTCGGACTGGTTTCAGACCCTGCTGAAGATGCCGGAGGTGATAAAGTCGGAGGTAGTAGAAGTAGACGAGAGCGAATGGGAGGTTGTGTTGGGCGCAATAAACGACGCCATAGGGCAGCTTCGCGACTTCCGCATTCAGGAGGGCGCCATGCTTGAGAGGCTCTTCAGAGAGAAGATTAGCAACATCGCCACTCTGTTGACCCAGGTGGAGAAATACGAGGGCGAACGCGTGGAGAAGATTCGTGCACGCATTATGGACAACCTCGAGAAGGTGGCAAGCAAGGACTACGACAAGAACCGCCTCGAGCAGGAGATGATATACTACATCGAGAAGCTCGACGTGAGCGAAGAGAAGAACCGCCTCGACAACCATCTGAAGTATTTCATCAGCACGATGGACGACGGGCACGGACAGGGCAAGAAGCTCGGGTTCATTGCTCAGGAGATGGGTCGCGAAATCAATACGCTGGGCTCGAAGAGCAACCATGCAGAGATGCAAAACATCGTCGTGAAGATGAAAGACGAGCTGGAGCAGATAAAGGAACAAGTATTAAACGTATTGTAAGGTATGCCGGGCAAACTCATCATCTTCTCTGCCCCGTCGGGTTCGGGCAAGTCCACTATCATCAACTACCTGCTTGGGCAGGGCCTCAACCTCCACTTCTCGATATCTGCCACCAGCCGTGCCCCGCGCGGAACGGAGCGCAACGGCGTGGAGTATTATTTCCTCACCCCCGAGGAGTTTCGCGGGCGTATTGCCAAGGGCGACTTCCTGGAGTATGAGGAGGTGTATAAAGACAAGTTCTACGGGACACTGAAGAGCGAGGTGGACCGCCAACTGGCGGAGGGCCACAACGTGGTGTTCGACGTGGATGTGGTGGGCGGATGCAATATCAAGAAGCATTATGGCAACCGAGCCCTCTCGGTGTTCATCCAGCCGCCAAGCATTGAAGCCTTGCGCGAAAGGCTTGAAGGCAGAGGCACCGACGCCCCCGAGGTGATAGAGAGCCGCATCGCCAAGGCTGAGTTTGAGCTGAGCTTTGCGCCCCGCTTCGACGTATGCATCGTGAACGATGTGCTCGAGAAAGCGCAAGAAGAAGCTCTCACAACAATCAAGAAATTTCTCTCAGAAGAATGAATACAAACAAACGACTGCCCCGCAAGTGGGGATTTATCTTTGCCGTAATAGGCATCGCGGCGTTGGCAACAACCATTGCAGCCCTCTGGTTTAAGGAATATGTCATTGCCCTTGCCACCGGAGTAGTGTTCTGCATGCAGGCATACAACTTTGTAGGATGGATGAGACAACGCTAAAAGGAGACCGAAGGCTGAAGACCGGCATCTTCTCCGGTTCGTTCAACCCCGTGCACATCGGCCACCTGGCTCTTGCCAACTGGCTGTGCGAGTTTGCGGGGCTCGACGAGCTTTGGTTTGTTGTCTCCCCAAGTAATCCGCTGAAAAGCCATAGCGGGCTGATGGACGACAACCTGCGGCTTCATTTGGTGGAGGCTTCCATCGGCGGGTACCCCAAGTTCAAGGCCTGCGACATTGAATTCTCGCTTCCACGACCCTCCTACACCATCAATACGCTCCGCACTCTTGAGGAGCAGTATCCCGACCGTCTGTTTCATCTCATAGTGGGAGCCGACAACTGGGCCACCTTCCATCTTTGGAAGGAAGCCGGGCAGATTATCGCCCATTACCCCATCCTTGTCTACCCGCGTAAGGGATACGAGGTGGTTATCCCCTCCGACCTCCCCGGGGTGCGAATGGTGGATGCTCCGATGATGGAAATCTCGTCCACCTTCATCCGCGAATCCTTGAAAGCCGGCAAAGACGTCCGCTTCTTCCTCCCCGAAGCCATCCGGGAACACGATTGCTTCTCGGCCAACGGCAAGTATATCCCATAATCCCAAGATTGCACGCAAAATTTCTTCATGCAG
>CAVGKO010000055.1:0-9308 GCA_963629885.1 Anaerobutyricum sp. | reverse complement strand
CCATATAAGGGCTTGCAACCCGAATGCCAACATCGTTGTTGCCCCTTCCGACCACCTCATACTTAAGGAAGACATCTTTCTGAAGGATGTGCGCAAGGGTTTGGACTTCGTGAAGAGCAATAATGCGCTGGTAACGCTCGGCATCAAGCCGAGCCGCCCGGAGACAGGCTACGGATATATTCAGAGCGGCGACTCATCGATGGGCGAATTCATCAAGGTGAAGACGTTTACCGAGAAGCCCGACCTCGAGCTGGCGAAGGTGTTCTATCAGAGCGGAGAGTTCTTCTGGAACTCGGGCCTCTTCCTGTGGAACGTGAACGCCATTCTCGATGCCTTTGCCAAGTATCTTCCGGAGGTTGCCGCCCGCTTCGATTTGGGACAAGACAAGTTCAACACGGAGCACGAGCATGAGTTTATTCGCCAGCAATTCCCTTATTGCCCCAACATATCAATCGACTATGGTGTGATGGAGAAGGCGGACAACGTATATATGCTGTGTGCTGATTTCGGTTGGGCAGACTTGGGTACGTGGGGGTCGCTGTTCGAACTGGCGGCAAAGGACGAAAACAACAATGCCGTACTCAAGAACGACAATGTATTGCTCTACGAAAGCTCCGGCAACTTGGTGGCTATGGAGAATCCGAAGAGGCTGGCAGTGGTTCAGGGTTTGGACGACTGCATCGTTGCCGAGTCGGGGAACGTGTTGCTTGTATGCAAGAAGAACGACGAGCAACGCATCAAGCAGTTCGTGGCAGACGCTCAGATAAAGTTTGGGAAAGAGTTCATGTGATTCCTTTTTACTTCGTAGAGGGCGCGTCGTATTCGTTTATGGCGCGCTTTCTTTTTGTAGCCCGTTTCCCGGGATATATATATGTTTTGCCCGAAACATATATATCTTTTGACGAAAACATATATATGTCGCGTGCCTTTAGCTAAACCACTTCTTTCCCAAATAATGCACGGGATACCAAGCGGCGATGAATCCGATGGTTGCCACGGCAGCAAACGTGGCGAGAAGGTCGGTAAACACAACGCGTACGGGGTAGGCATCTATGACGAATGTACCTGCCGTCTGCCCCAGCTTGATTATTCCGAAGTATTGCTGCAGGAGGCAAAGCCCAAGACCTATGACAATCCCGATAACAGCCCCGAAGCCGGATATCATCCAGCCTTCGAACAAGAAGATACGGCGGATAAGCCCATCGCCCGCACCCATGTTCCTGAGGGTACGCACATCGTCTTTCTTCTCAATCATCAGCATCGACAGAGAGCCCACAACATTAAACAAGGCAATGGCCAATATGAAGGAAAGAATCAGAAATGTCATCCATTTTTCCACCTGCATCATCTTGAAGGAAGCCTCCTGCTGCTCGTAGCGGTCTTTTACGGCGAATCCCTCGCCCAAAATCTCCTTTATCTGCTTCTTTGCACGGGAGATATCCGTACCCTCCGATAGCTTCAGTTCGATGGCGCTGGCCTCATTCTCGTATCTTAGCAGTTGGCGCACCAACGCTATGGGCAATATCAAGTATCCCTCGTCGTACACCTGTTGGTTGGTGAGAAACACGCCGCCCACATAAGCATAAGCCTGGCTGAAAGAAGAGGAGGGATTGGAGAGGTTGACCTTCTCGTCGCGCTTGGGGACGTATATCTCCAAAGGGGAGGCGAACCTTGGCTTGGCGCCCAGCTTCGACGACAAGCCGATGCCTATCGTGGCATAATCGGCAACCTCATCCCTTAGGATAAAACTGCCGTCAATAAGAATGCTGTCGATGGATGTCAGATGGCTGAAGTTCTCGTCCACACCCTTGATGACGGCAATGTCTTGACGCTCGTTGTAGCGTATCAAGGCGTTGTCTTGAACAACCTCGCCGAAATGGGTTATATACGGCAGTTGCTTTACTTTTTGGAATTCCTCGGTGGTGGGGTCGAACACCTTGCCGCTACACGGAGTGATTTTCAGCTCCGGGTCGAAACTGCTGAACATCCCTGCCACAAGGTCGTTGAAGCCGTTGTAGACCGACAGTGCACAAACAACGGCGGCAGTGGCAACAGCCACACCACATACGCATACCATCGAAATGACGTTGATGGCATTGTGCGACTTCTTCGAGAAGAGATATCGCCGGGCAATATAAAACGGGAGGTTCAACGCTTCTGGGGGTCTTTATTTCTGCAACAGCCGGTCGATGTTCTCGATATAATCAAGCGAATCGTCGATGAAGAAACTAAGCTCCGGGATGATGCGCACCTGCTTCCCGATGCGTTTGCCCAGCTCGAAACGTATCGATTTGGTGTTAGCACGGATTGCCTCTATCAGCGCCTGGCCCTTCTCGGAAGGGAACAAGCTGAGGTAAACCTTGGCTACACTCAAATCGGAGCTGACACGCACGGAGCTGACGGATACCAATGTCCCCGGCATTGCCTGTGTCTGTCGTTGGAAGAGGTCGCTAAGTTCTTTCTGTATCAAACGACCCACCTTATTCAGTCTTGTACTTTCCATATAGTTATCGTTTTATTTTTTCCATATCATGGTCAAGCCGTCGCGGAGCGGAAGGATTACTTTCTCCACTCTCGCATCGTTCTTTATCTTGTCGTTGAACCGCAGTATCCCAACGGTCTGCTTGTCCGAAGGATGAGGCTCTTCCACAACCTTACCGTCCCACAAGGTGTTGTCGGCAAGAATCAATCCACCCCTGCGGACTTTTGGGAACACCAAGTCGTAGTAGTCGGAATACAAACGCTTGTCGGCATCGATAAATACCAAATCGAAGGTCTCGTCCAGCTTCGGCAATACATCCATCACATCCCCGATATGCAACCTTACCTTGTCCTTGTGAGGCGAACGGGAGAGATACTTTAGGATGAAATCTTCCATCTCGTCGTTTATCTCCACCGTGTGAATCAACGCATCGTCGTCCAGCCCCTCTGCCATGCAAAGCGTGGCGTAGCCCGTGTAGGTGCCTATCTCCAGCACCCGGCGGGGACGAAGCATACGGCAAAACATCTTCAAGACTCGCCCTTGCAAGTGCCCCGACAACATTCGTGGGCGTAGCAGGTTTACGTGGGCATCCCGGTTTAGGGCAGACAGCAGCGCGCCTTCTTCGTCGATATGAGAGAGAATGTATTCGTCCGTCGTCATTTAGCCCCCGTTTTGGTTACTTACTTGTCTTTGAATGTCGGAAGAGAATATTCGCTACTTGAGTCGAGCACCTTCCCAACGTTGTTGATTTCGAGGAATGTTGTGCCACCCCCTTCACCAAAGCTGCCGCTAAGGTATGCCACCATGTCGTTGCGTGTGATACGTCCGCTCTTTATCAACTCATGCAATGCACTGTAGAAATATCCGCGACGGCTGTCGTTCCATGGTTGGTAGACTGCCCATACGCCATACGAGAGGGAAAGCATACGGGTTACGCGTGGATTGTAGCAGATGGCAAACACGGTAGATGTTCCGCGGAAAGCAGCCAGGTAGCGGGCTGTACGTCCGGTGTGGCTGTCGGTGATGATAGCCTTCACATGCAATTTGGTGGACGACTTCACTGCCTGCTTTGCCAAAAACGAAGTTACGTCCAAGTCGTTTCCTTCGATGGGGACACGGATATCGTTTGCTGCCAACTTGGTTATTTCTGCCTCGCGGGCAACCTTAGTCATTGTCTGCACAGCCTCCAAGGGATATTTGCCATAGGCGGTTTCGCCACTCAGCATCAATGCATCTGTTCTATAATATATGGCGTTGGCAATATCGGTAACCTCTGCACGGGTAGGACGGGGGTTCTTAATCATGGAGTGAAGCATTTGCGTCGCAACGATGACAGGCTTCTTCACTTCCACACATTTGCGAATCAGCACGCGCTGAATCCCCGGAATCTTCTCTGCCGGCACTTCTATTCCCAAGTCGCCACGGGCAATCATAATGCCGTATGCCACTTCCAGTATCTCGTCGATATTGTCGACTCCCTCCTGGTTCTCAATCTTGGCAATAATCTTAATCGGACTCTTATGCTCGTCAAGAATACGCTGGATGTCCAACACATCCTGCTTGCTTCTTACAAAAGAGTGGGCAATGAAGTCGAGGTCGTTGTCAATGGCCCAAAGGATATTCTTGCGGTCTTTGTCGGTAAGAGAGGGGAGGTTGATGCGTACACCGGGTACGTTCACGCTTTTGCGGCTTCCCAACACGGCATCGTTGTCCACCCGGCATATCAGATAATCGTCGTGCTTCTCCATCACCTTAAGCTCCAAGTCGCCGTCGTCAATCAAGATATCGCTGCCGACAGCTATGTCGCTTACGAAGTTTCGGTATGAAACGCATATACAATCGTGTGTGGTCTCCTTCTCGGGTTCGCCCATAATCTTTATGGTTTCGCCGGTGACGAAAGGTATTGGCTCGCTTGCCACCGTGGTACGTACTTCCGGACCTTTGGTGTCCATCAATATGCCGATACGATATGATACTTCACGTACATTCGCAACAACACGGCTTAACCCTTCTTCCGTCATGTGTGCCGTATTCAGGCGCACAACATTCATTCCTGCGTTGTACAACGAGCGGAGAAACTCCACATCACAACGCTCATCAGAAATTGTAGCAACAATCTTTGTGTGCTTTAACATATGCCTTAAATAATAAAACCTAAACCTATTTGTTTTCTTCGAACTGTATGAGTGCTTCCAGCGCCAAGCGGTAGGAATCCAACCCGAATCCCAAGATTACCCCCTTGCAGGCTGCCGATATCATCGACACATGGCGGAACGGCTCGCGAGCATGCACATTCGAGATATGCACTTCCACAACGGGTGTCGTCACCGACTTAATGGCGTCGAGCAAGGCTATGGAGGTATGGGTATATGCCCCCGCATTCATGATGATGCCATCATACTCGAAACCCACCTCGTGGATTTTGTTAATCATCTCACCCTCAATGTTACTTTGGAAATACGTTATTTCGCATTCCGGATACCGGGCACGTAACCTGCCAAGATAACCTTCAAAAGAAACGTCGCCGTATATCGTGGGCTCACGTTTGCCCAACAGGTTGAGATTAGGGCCATTGATAATTTGAATCTTCTTCATCTGCTGTAAACTTTATTACCTTTGTGCCACCTGATATGGGCCGAAAAACACTCGGCAAAGGTAATGATTTTTTCAACAAGCGTAATGACAGGTATACAATGCAGGGAGGGATAGATATAATAGAGAAGTATACAATCTGGCTGAAGCTGGAGAAGTCGTTGTCTCAAAACTCCATAGACGCTTATCTTACCGACCTCGACAAGCTGATGCGTTATATGGAGAGTGAGGGCAAGGGATATGCCGACATCACCTATCAGGGTTTGCAGCAGTTTGTTGCCCGACTGTGCGACATCGGCATTCATCCGCGTTCTCAGGCACGAATCATCTCCGGGATAAAGTCGTTCTACCGTTTCTTGGTGTTGGACGGATATGTAACCGAAGACCCTACGGAATTGTTGGAGTCGCCAAAGATTGGGTTGAAGCTCCCCGAGGTGCTTTCTGTGAATGAAATAAACAGCATATTGGACACCATCGACCTCTCTCAGCCGGAAGGGCAGCGCAATAGGGCAATGCTGGAGGTGTTGTATAGTTGCGGCTTGCGTGTCTCCGAACTGGTGGCCCTGCGCTTTCCGGATATCAACTTTGACGAAGGTTTTATCAGGGTGGAGGGTAAAGGCAGTAAGCAACGGTTGGTTCCCATCTCCGATACAGCCATTAATGAGATAAAGAAATACCTCTTGGACCGTAATCAGATAGCGGTGAAGAGAGGTTATGAGGACGTATTGTTTCTAAGCCGCAGGGGTACGGCTCTCTCGAGAATCATGGTCTTCCATATTGTCAAGCAACAGACAGAGGCAGCAGGTATACATAAAAACGTCAGTCCCCATACATTCAGGCATTCTTTTGCCACCCATCTGCTTGAAGGAGGCGCCAATCTGCGTGCCATCCAGGATATGTTGGGGCACGAGAAGATAACGACGACGGAGATATATACCCATGTGGACCGTCAGTTCCTTCGCAAAGAGATTCTGGAGCACCATCCGCGTAGCCACCGAAGGGAATAAGTTCTCTATTCCTCGTCGTATTGTTGAAAGAGGAAGTCGTTGTAGGGGAAACGGGTGATATGTATTTGCTTTACCCGTTCGTAGAGCAAGGCTTTAAGCGCGTCGATGTTGGTGCGTTCCTTGGCGGAGATAAAGATGCAGTTGTCCTGCAGCTTGTTCATCCAAGTGCTTTTGAGCTCGTCGAGACTGATGTTCTCGCGCTTCCGGGGTGTCAGGTCGTCTTCGTCTTTGGGTACGAAGGTGAATGCGTCCACCTTGTTGAACACGATAATCATCGGCTTCTCCGATTTGTTGATTTCTGCCAGCGTATTGTTTACCACTTCTATCTGTTCCTCGAATGTTGGATGGGAGATGTCCACCACATGGATTAAGAGGTCTGCCTCGCGCACCTCGTCGAGAGTTGATTTGAACGACTCCACAAGTTCGGTAGGCAGTTTGCGGATGAAACCTACCGTGTCGGAGAGCAAGAACGGAAGGTTCTCCACTATCACCTTTCTGACGGTGGTGTCGAGTGTGGCAAACAGTTTGTTCTCGGCAAACACGTCGCTTTTGCTTAGTTGGTTCATCAGGGTGGACTTGCCGACGTTGGTGTAGCCAACCAATGCAACGCGGACCATCTTGCCGCGGTTCTTCCGTTGAATGCTTTTCTGTTTGTCGATATCCGCCAGGTCGCATTTCAGCTTGGCAATCTTGTCGAGGATGATACGCTTGTCGGTCTCCAGCTGGGTCTCGCCCGGTCCGCGCATCCCAACGCCACCACGTTGCCGTTCAAGGTGAGTCCACAGACGGGTCAAGCGTGGAAGCATGTATTTATATTGTGCCAGCTCCACCTGGGTCTTTGCGTGGGCAGTCCGGGCACGTTTGGCGAATATGTCGAGAATCAATCCGGTACGGTCAACAATCTTTACCTGAAGTTCCTTCTCGATGTTACGAAGTTGCTTGGGCGAGAGTTCGTCGTCGAAGATGACAAGTCCGATTTCGTTCTCAATCACATATTCTTTTATCTCTTGCAGCTTCCCGGTGCCTACAAACGTAACGGGGTTGGGATAATCGAGTTTTTGGTAGAACTTCTTGACGGCAGTTGCCCCGGCTGTATCGGCAAGGAAAGCCAGTTCATCCAGGTATTCTTTTACTTTCTGTTCGTTTTGCTCGGGGGTAATTAGTCCGACGAGAGCCGCCTTTTCTGTTTTTGCTTCAGATATAATGAATTCTTTCATGCGGCAAAGATAATCATTTCAATTATTTCTCTACATTTGCCAACATAACGACAACAAAGCAGTTTTACCATGAAAAAGAATCATTTACGTGCGCTTTGTCGCCTACTTATCTCATCAACCATTCTATTGTTGGTAGCGCCTCTTGGGGCGCAAGTATCTAACCCCTCTGCTTGGACGGAATTTGTGAAAAGCTCGGAGATGCCGCAAGTCATCGACACGTTCCGTATGCAGACATTCTCGCAGTCTGAGAAAGACAATTGGAATTACACCCTTACCGGAGGAGCGGCAATTTCTGAGGAAGAGAACGCTTTGAAGATTCCTCTGGGAGGGCGCATCGAATTAGAACCGTATTCGTCGGAAGAGTATCAACATGTCAGTGCTTGCGCTGTATGTTCTTCCAAATCGATTGTAGCCGGAGATTCATTGTATGTGAAAATGGACAATAAAAGAAAAACTGGTATAGAAGGCATAATATTCCCTTTTAAGAAGGCGAAATCAAAGGAGTCTATCATGCTGAAAAACACTCCCAACAATATTTCTTTTTATGCCTTTAATAAGAAAACAGAAACGGGTGACGGCTATTTCTTAATCGATAGCATCTTTGCTGTGGACACCACGTCCCGCTACTCCCTTTTCACGGGTAGTGGCAATTGGGCAAGCAATGATTGTTGGTCTTCTTTGGCGCCTTATCGCCGGCGTGGGGCATTGATTAATGGAGATGTGGAGGTAAACACACCCGTGGACTGTGGCATGATTAGCATCTCCGGCGGTAGCATGAAGATAACCGAAGAGGGTGAACTGACTACAGACACTCTCTATATGCATGATACCGACTTCTCGATATCCTCTGTCGGGAAGTTCACGGTGGAGAAGATGGCCACGATATATCACACCTTCCCCGAAAAGGGTAAATGGTATTTCCTCTCGTTCCCGTTTGATGTCTACCTGGACGGCATCGACAGCCGTTTTACTTTGGAGAACGACCTGTTTGATGGCAGTGGCAACTATCTCTATGTGCAGACCTACGATGGCAACAAACGGACGGCCCGTCAGACTGCCTCGGGTAACTGGGCGACCTTCGCCGCCCCTGCCTCGGAGAACCCTCTTGTCTTTGAACGGGGGAAGGGCTATTTGGTTGCGCTGGATAAGGCGGCAGATGATAACACCCTGACTTTCTCTGCTACGGAGGGGAATATCCCTACCAACTTCGGGGCTTCGGCATCCATCCCTGTGGAGGTGGCTACGCAGGCATCAGAGGATAAATCCGGCAACAACGGCTGGTGTCTTTGCGGCAATCCGCTGCCCGCACCACTGAGCTTCTCACGCATATCATCCAACGCCGCGCTCGACGGTTATATCTATATCTACAACAATGGGGCATATACACCGTACAACATAAAAGGTAACTACGAGCTTCCACCCCTTGCTGCTTTCTTTGTCAAAGCAAGTGCGGCGACCACGTTGAGCATAACGGACGAACTGCCAGCAACAAAGGCAGTGACGCTGAGGACCGACAGCCCGTTGTCCACGGATGCGGCAGAGCCACGGAGCGTGGCTACCGGTCTTTCGGAGGTGATGGATAAGGATGCGGTCGTGGATATGAGCTTGGAGGGAAATGTGCTTCATATCTCAGGTCTCCCTTCTTCGGGCAAGCTGCAAGCGATAGATACCGCCGGGCGGGTGGTTTATTCCTGCTCTCTGCCGCAAGGGGCATCGGTATGCCCGTTGCCTCTCAGTGATGGCGTGTATATCTTGGTTGTCGAGGCAGAAAACTACACCCATCGACGGAAGTGTTCCATACATTTTTAGAGGGTCGAAAATCGAATGTGATATCACATTTGCTCAAATCTGATATCACATTTGGGCAAACTTGATATCAAGTTGGGAAAAACCCGCCTTGCGGGAGAAAACGAAGACTATCGACGTAGGAATTTCTGTCGATACCCGTTTGGAAGGTTATACGAATAAAATCGTCAATTTGTTCGTATAAAACGGGTCATTTATTCGAAT
>CAVGKO010000054.1:4201-9313 GCA_963629885.1 Anaerobutyricum sp. | reverse complement strand
GGGTTGTAATACGATTCATATCCTTGTGTTTTTAATTGTTCCGATAAATGTTCTGATTTTTTCGGCGTCTTTGATGCCGGGAGCCGTCTCAAAGCCGCTGTTGATGTCGATGCCCGCCAATAGGGGGTGAGAGAAACGACGGATGGCCTCGGTGCTCGAGGGGTTGATGCCGCCGCTGAGCAGAAAGGGGGTGCCACCTTTGTAGCCGGTGAGCAATGACCAATCGAACTGTCGCCCCGAGCCGCCGTGGGTGGGGCAGAGGGTGTCGAAGAGGAAATAGTCCACCCTTCCCTCGTAGTCTGCGGAGGCGGCAAGGTCGTCTGTGGTGGCAACTGAGATTGCCTTGATAACCCCAAAGCCCCGCTTTTGCAGAGCGTAGCATGTGTCCGGGCTCTCCTTACCATGTAGCTGCAAGAAGTCGAGCTTATACATGGTGGCCTTCTCCATCATCTCTTCCACTGTGGCGTCGACAAAAACGCCCACCCTTCTCAATGGGCATTCCTTGATGGCAGACTCATGGCCCGTTATTGCGCGGGCTGAGCGGGAATAGAAGATGAAACCCATCCAGTCTGCCCCCGTAGTGGCTACCCTGAGGATGTTCTCCCTCTCACGCATTCCGCATACCTTAATCAGCATTGCATAGCCCTCCGATAAAGTCAGCAATGGCTTTGCCCGGCTGAGAGGTTTTCATGAATGCCTCGCCGATAAGGAATCCCCTAAAGCCTGCCTTGCGCAGCTGTGCGACGGTCTCCACCTGCGAGATGCCGCTCTCCGACACCAAAAGAGGAGCCTCGGAGGCATTCCCCACTGCTTCCCGCATCTTCTCTGCCAGAAGGAACGAGTTTGCCGTGTCGGTATGGAAAGTGCCGAGGTTGCGGTTGTTCACGCCCAGCATGTCGATATGCGGATTAAGGTATTCAAGCTCTTCCTCGCTGTGTATCTCAAGCAGAGTCTCCATTCCCAGGTCGCGCGCCGTGTGGGCATACTCCGTGCACTGATTCCTGTCAAGACAGGCAGCAATCAGCAGCACGGCATCTGCCCCCATGGCATGCGCCTGATAGAGCTGGTACTCATCAATAACAAAATCTTTCCTGAGCAGAGGGAGGTTGGTCTGACGGCGTGCAGTGCGAAGGTCGCCTGCCGACCCTCCGAAAAACATCGCGTCGGTGAGGATGGAGCAAGCCGCTGCCCCCGCGCTCTCGTATTCCCTAACCACCTCTGCAACGTTGGCATCGGGATGCAACCATCCTTTCGAGGGGCTCCTACGTTTGAACTCGGCAATGATGCCCGAGGGCGATGCCTTAAGTGATGCCCGCATCGAACGGCGTGGGTGCCCGGTCTGTTTACCTAAGAGCGACAACAGCATCTCGAGGCTTACGGCCTGCTTCTGTTGTTCCACCTCGAGGCGTTTGTTGGCCACTATTTCTTGCAATATGTCTTTCATTCTTTCTACTCGTTTAGTGAGATGAACTTCTTCAGCGTGTTGAGTGCCTTGCCGCTTTCCAGAGATTCGCGTGCCTCGGCAATGCAGCTCTCAATGCTTTTCTCGGGGCAGATGACCTGGATGGCGAAGGCGGAGTTGGCAATAACGCAGTTCTTCTGTGCCTCAGTTGCCGTGCCAAGCATCACGTGGTCGAATATCTTGGCTGCCTCCTCTGTAGTCTGCCCCCCGTCGAGGTCTGCCGCCACAGCACGAGGAAAGCCCAGCATCTCCGGTGTGTAGAGCTTCTCCTTCTCAGGCATGGATACCTTAAATTCCCCCGTTAGGGATATCTCATCGTAGCCGTCGAGGCTGTGCACAACGGCAAAGCGCGTTCCGCTCTCTTGATATGTGTAGCTATACAATCGTAGCAACGGCAGGTTATATACGCCAAGCAGCTGATAGGCGGGCATTGCCGGGTTGACCAGCGGACCAAGCATATTGAAGAAGCTGCGTACCCCAAGGCTTTTGCGCACCGGCGCTACGGCCTTCAGGGCGGGGTTGAACAGTGGCGCGTGGAGGTAGGCAATGCGGCAACTGTCCATGCTTCGCCGCAACTGGTCTACATTGCTTGTAAACTTCACGCCGTGTTGCTCCATCACGTTGCTTGCACCGCTGACGGAGGTTGCTCCATAGTTGCCGTGCTTTACAACATTATAGCCTGCGCCTGCCACCACAAAACACGATGCTGTGCTTATGTTGAAGGTGTTCTTGCCGTCGCCGCCCGTCCCAACAATATCTATCGGCTTGTAGTCCGAGAGGTCCACCTCCACGCGCATCCCCAGCAATGCCTCGCGGAAGCCGCTAAGCTCTTCCACTGAGATGTTGCGCATGAGGTATACGGTGATGAGGCTGGCAATCTGCGAATCGTTGTATTGCCCGGCGGCTATCTGCTGAAGTATCCTGCAGGCTTCTTCCCGCCCGAGATACCTGTGTTCGAATAATCTGTATAGTATGTCTTTCATAACTCTTTTCTCCTTTTATATGATGTTCTTTTTCTTGAGGTACCTTATATCTTCAGCCAGTTCTCAATAATCGTTTTCCCCTTAGGCGTCAGCACTGACTCGGGGTGAAACTGTATGCCCCTTACATTGTATGTGCGGTGGCGCAAAGCCATGATTTGCTTCTCCTCGGTATCCTCGGCAGTTATCTCGAGGCATTCGGGGAAGTTCTCCCTGGAAACGACCCACGAATGATAGCGCCCGGCGCGGAAGCCTGTCTCAAGGTTATCAAACAGAGGGTCGCGTGCCGTCACCCTTATGTCGGAACATACGCCGTGGTGCACCTTTGTGAGGTTCACGAGCTTTGCCCCGAAGGCTTCACCAATGGCTTGCTCGCCAAGGCATACGCCAAGGATGCTTTTTGTGTGGGCATATCTGCGGATTAACGGAAGCAGAATGCCTGCCTCCCGGGGGATGCCCGGACCGGGCGAAAGAAGTATCTTGTCGAAACGCTCCACCTCTTCAAGTGAAATCTTATCGTTGCGGTAGACCTCTGTGTCTGCCCCCAACTCCTTCAGCATGTGCAGCAGATTGTAGGTAAAGGAGTCGTAATTGTCTAAAAGTAATATCTTGCTCATATGGTTTAGTTCTTTATTTTTTCTGCCAAAAGGATTGCGCTTTTCAAGGCACCCAACTTGTTGTTCACTTCTTGCAGCTCACGTTCATCGTTGCTACGGGCAACGATGCCGGCACCTGCCTGATAATACAATACGTTGCCACGGCTCACAAACGTACGGATGGTGATGGCTTGGTTGATGTCGCCGTTCAAGCCTATAAACCCGATGCATCCGCCGTAAGCCCCACGGTTGTGCTTCTCTATCTCGGTGATAAGCTGCATGGCACGTACCTTGGGAGCACCGCTGAGAGTCCCTGCCGGGAAGGTGTCGATATAGGTCTTGACGGGGTTGCTGTCGCTGTTTATCTCGCCGCTGACGCGCGAAACGAGATGGATTACATGGCTATAGTATTGCACCTCCTTATAGAAGTCGACATGTACGTTGTGGGCATTACGGCTAAGGTCGTTGCGCGCAAGGTCTACCAACATCACGTGCTCGGCATTTTCCTTCGGGTCTGATAGCAAGGCCTCAGTGCGTTGCTTGTCGATGGCCATATTACCGGTGCGAAAAGCTGTGCCGGCAATGGGGTCGATGCTGGCATGGCTACCCGTCACCTTGCAGTGTGTCTCCGGCGAGGAGCCAAAGATGCGGAATCCTCCGAAGTCGAAATAAAACAGATAGGGCGAGGGATTGATGCTTCTCAGTGCACGATACACCTTGAAGTCGTCACCCATGAACGGCTGTTCGAAACGTCGGCTGAGCACAATCTGGAAAACGTCGCCACGCAGACAGTGCTTTATTCCCTCCCGCACCGATGCCTTATATTCCTCGTCGGTGATGGGCGAAGTCTCCTTCCCGGCTGTTCGAAAGTTGTAGGAAGCATAGTTGCGGTTTTCTATCAATGCTTCTATCTCCTGAAGGTCGCTCTTTTCGCCTTCCTCAAGGAGTTCAACCAGCGTCAGCTCGTTTCTGAAATGGTTGAACACAAGGATGTCTTTATACAAGATGTAAAGCATGTCGGGCGCATCGTTGTCTTCGTGATGAGCCTCCATAACGGGGATGTTCTCGAAGTAACGTACGGCGTCGAATGCCGTATACCCGAACAGTCCGCAGACGTTGTTCTCGTCGCCCTCTATGCTGAACCGTTGAAGGAAAGTTCTCATCACCTCTGCCACGTTGCGGCTTTCGCTTAGGGGTGCCACCTTACGGCTGCCATCAGGGAAAACCTCCGTGCTCTCGCCATTGTTGATGCTGACACTTGCCAGCGGGCGGAGGGCAATGAAGGAAAGACTGTTTTCGTTTCCGTGAAAGTCGGAGCTCTCCAGCAGTGCCGACTCCGGATAGATGTCGCGTACTTTCAGATAAATGCTTACCGGTGTATGCAAATCGCCCGGCACCTGTTTGCTTATTGCTTTGAAATGATAATTCTTCATAGGTCGTTTATTGTGTCTTTATATTTGATGTATGTGTCCATATCCTTGTCGCCTCGTCCCGAAACTGTCAGCACCACCACATCACTTGGCTTGAAATCAATCTTGCAGAGTGCCCCCAGTGCATGCGCACTTTCCAGCGCGGGGATGATTCCCTCAAGGCGTGTCAGCTCGAACGCCGCCTTAAGTGCTTCATCGTCGTTGATGGCCATGACCAAGGCACGGTGTGTGGCAGAGAGGTTGGCATGAATCGGACCAATACCCGGATAATCCAGTCCGGCAGAGATGGAGTAGGGCTCCTCAATCTGTCCGTCTTCGTTTTGCATCACCAGGGTGCGTGCACCATGGATAACGCCTTTCTTACCCAGTTGGATGGTGGCGGCGCTACGGCCGGAACATATTCCCTCGCCGCCGGCTTCTGCCAACACTATTTTTACTCTCTCGTCGTCGATAAAATGATAGATTGTGCCTGCGGCATTGCTGCCTCCGCCCACACAGGCAATAAGGTAATCGGGATAGCTTCGTCCCTCTTTCTCTAGTAGCTGCTTCTTTATCTCCTCGCTGATGACCGACTGAAGACGTGCCACCATGTCAGGATAAGGATGCGGACCAACGGTTGACCCTATGATGTAGTATGTATCGGA
>CAVGKO010000054.1:0-4136 GCA_963629885.1 Anaerobutyricum sp. | reverse complement strand
GGGGTGGCAACACCAGTCGCGGATGGCTTCGTTTGTTGCGTCTTTCAAAGTCATATTGCCCGAAGTAACCGGTACGACCTTTGCGCCGAGCATCTCCATCTTCTGCACATTGATGTGTTGGCGTTCCACGTCGGTCTTGCCCATATATACAACACACTCCATGTTCATCAAGGCACAGACGGTGGCAGTAGCCACGCCGTGTTGTCCGGCACCTGTCTCGGCTATGATACGCGTTTTGCCCATACGCCGAGCCAAAAGAATCTGACCGATGGTGTTGTTGATTTTGTGGGCACCCGTATGGTTCAGGTCTTCACGTTTCAGATATATCTTGCAGCCATACTTCTTGCTCAGCCGTCCGGCAAGGTAGAGCGGAGAGGGGCGACCAACATAGTCGCGAAGCAATCCTTCGAACTCTTGCTTAAAACTTTCGCTCTCCAACACCTTCAGATAGGTGTTTTGCAAGTTTTCCACACACTGATGGAGAATCTCGGGGACATACGCCCCACCGAACTCTCCGTAGTAACCATTCTCGTCAACTTGATACGTTTTCATTTTTCTATATTGTTCTTTAAACACGATTAGACATACAAAAAAAGGTCTGCCGCAATTGCGGCAGACCTTCAACCTTGTTAACTTAAAAATCTTTGATTATGGGAAATTAGCGGAATTTCTTAACAAAACATAGATGCTGCGTTCCTTGCGACTGTATGAGTAGTAAAGAGCGCCACCACCAATATGTATTTACTGTAAACGTTGTCATTTGTTGTTTCCTTACGGCGGCAAATGTAGGCATTCTTTGATAGGTGACAAATGTTTTGCTACTTTTTTACGAAAAAAAATATCAGTGCAAAACTTCATACCTTTACGGCATGAAACCTACGGATGAGCTTCTTGGATTTGTAAAAGAGCATGCAGGGGACGATTTGATGCGCCTTCTGCTCAGCGCTTCACGTTATCCTTCGATTGATGTTGCGTTTGCAGTAGACCAGATTGCTTCGCGTCGCAAGATTAAAGATAAACTACCCTCGTGGTATGCGTGTGATGCGTTGTTGTTTCCCTCGAAGTTGTCCGCCGAGCAATGTTCGTCGGAGCAGACAGCCCGCTACAAACAACGTCTCGTTAATGCCGGCGAAACCCTGTGCGACCTCACCGGCGGATTGGGAGTCGACAGTTATTACTTCTCCCGCTTCGCCGGTCATGTTGATTATATAGAACGTTTCCCTTCTTATTGCGAGGTTGCGCGACACAACTTCTTGGTCTTGGGGGCGGACAACATAAATGTGATTGAAGGCGACTGCATGTCCATCATCCCGGCTTTGCCTCGGGTTGATGTCTTTTATATAGACCCTGCCCGTCGTGGCGATGCAGGACAACGGGTTTATGCCTTGCAAGACTGCGAACCGGATTTGACATCCGTCTTGCCTGACCTGCTCCTTCGTGCCCCCAAGGTGATAGCCAAGCTTTCCCCCATGGCAGATATACGGCAGACACTCGAGCTGTTGCCTCACACAACTCGGATACATGTCCTCTCGGTGAGGAATGAATGCAAGGAACTATTGTTCGTTATAGAACGCGATGCGGCGGCCTCGCCAACGCTCTGCTGTGTCAACTACGACAGTAGCGGAGGGGAAGAAACATTCGTTTTCACGCAAGAAGAAGAGCGGGCGGAGACATTACACGTGGCGAGCCGTATCGGAAGGTTTCTCTACGAGCCCAATGCTTCTTTGCTGAAGGCCGGAGCATTCAAGTGCGTGGCTACCCGATTCTCTGTGGAGAAGCTGCATGCAAGCAGTCATCTCTACACATCTGAGGCTTGGGTCGAAGGTTTCCCCGGCAGGAGTTTTGTGGTGGAAGAAGTCTATCCTTTCTCAGGGGGATTGTGTAAGAAACTATCCAAGGAGATTCCACAGGCGAATATAACCGTCCGCAACTTCCCTCTCTCAGTAGAGGAGCTACGCCGGCGGACAAAGATAAAAGACGGCGCCGACGTATATCTTTTTGCAACGACCATTGCGGATGGAGAGAAGGTCATTGTTAAATGCCGCAAGCCGTAGCGTATTCGCCAATCCATGGTTTCGGTGGTTTTTTGTAGTTTTGCCCGCGAATTTGTAAGAAGTAAGTTTTCCAAGGCGTGAATCGTTATTTTATCTATTTGGGATATAATGGAAAGTCTTTTTGTGGGTGGCAGACACAACCCAACGGCTTGGCTGTGCAGCAGTGCCTGGAGGAGGCTTTGAGCACCTTGCTACGCCAAGCGACCCCGGTGGTTGGCGCAGGGCGTACGGATGCCGGAGTGCATGCCCGGCTGATGGTGGCACATTTTGATTGCGACAATCTGCCCTACGATGTGGCTTTCTTTGCCGAGAAACTGAACAGATTGCTCCCGAAGGATATTGCCGTCTACCGCATTGTCCCCGTCAAGCCCTCGGCACATGCCAGGTTTGATGCCACAGCGCGTACATACAGATATTATGTTACGGCACGGAAGAACCCCTTTAACTACGACATGGTATACCGTATGAACCATCTGCCGGACTTTGAGGCAATGAACGAAGCCGCGAAGGTGTTGTCTGAGTACATCGATTTCACCAGTTTCAGCAAATTGCACACGGATGTCAAGACCAATAACTGCCGAATCTATCAAGCGGAGTGGACGAAGCAGGACGACGATGTGTGGGCGTTCACCATACGGGCAGACCGCTTCCTTCGCAATATGGTAAGGGCAATAGTGGGGACATTGCTCGAAGTAGGACGGGGAAAGCTTACTATTGAGGGTTTCCGAGGGGTGATAGAGGCAAAAGACCGATGCCGCGCCGGTGTGTCGGTTCCGGGCCAAGCGCTTTTCTTGGAAGACATAACCTATCCTGAATCTCTTTTCGAAACGAACTGATAAATCATAAATCATCATGTGGGTTGCATTGGCATTTGCATCGGCATTTTTGTTGGGCTGTTATGAGGTGAACAAGAAGGTCTCGCTCAATGGAAATGCCGTTATTCCGGTGTTGTTCTTGAACACGTTGATAAGCAGTCTTATTTTCGTTCCGTTTATCTTGCTCTCGTTCTACACTGATGTGTTGGATGGCGGGATGTTTTATGTGCCGAGGGTGTCTTTCGAAACACATATGAAGGTGTTGGTTAAGGCTGTCATAGTATTGTTGTCGTGGATTTCCGGCTATTTTGCCTTGAAACATCTGCCGCTTACCATCACCGGACCAATCAAGGCAACGCAACCCGTGCTCACCTTGGTGGGAGCAATGCTGGTTTTCGGCGAGAGGCTGAATCTGTATCAGTGGATTGGTGTGTTGCTCTCCATCGCCTCGTTCTATATGCTTTCCTCCTCGGGAAAGAAAGAAGGGATAAATTTCACTCACAACAAATGGATTTTCTTCACGGTGATATCCATCCTGACAGGTGCCATGAGCGGTTTGTACGACAAGTATCTGATGGGGAGTATGGACGTGATGACGGTGCAGGTATGGTTCAACGTGTATCAATGTCTGATTATGTTGCCGATATTATTGCTCCTGTGGTATCCGCAGCGAAAGAAAAGCACTCCGTTTGTTTGGCATTGGAACATTGTGCTCATTTCCGTCTTCCTTATCATTGCCGACTGGATATACTTCTATGCCCTGAGTTTCCCCGGTTCAATGATATCCATCGTCTCCATGATACGGCGTAGCAATGTGTTGGTCACTTTTGTGGCAGGGGCTCTCTTCTTCCACGAAAAAAACTTAAAGAGCAAGGCGGTAGATTTATTCCTTGTTCTGTTAGGAATGATATTTCTATATTTGGGGACAAAATAAAGGACGAAAAAACATGAAACGAATCATATTCTCGATACTTCTCTCGGTGTTTGCTCTCGGCGTGGGGGCTCAGGAGATGGACGCCTTATTCATATCTATGCCCGACAATAATATCCCTCAGCTGGAAAATGCTTGGCGCAAAGACCTTGTTGACTTATACAAATCGGGCAAGGAAGCCAAGCTGAAGAATACGATGAACGGCTCTTCTGTGCTAAAGAAACTGACTTCGGATTATCTCTTGCTCCAGGTGACCGAACGGAGCAGGATTGAGATAAAGCTACTCCCGCTGGTGAACAACACCAATGTTGTCTGCTTTGTGAGGACGGTGAACGG
>CAVGKO010000053.1:0-9315 GCA_963629885.1 Anaerobutyricum sp. | reverse complement strand
CGGGAGAAAAACTTCCATAGCCCTATGGAGGCATCTCTGAGCACTCCGCGAAGGGTTCGTAGGGTTATGGAGATGTCTTGGAGCTAAATTTTCAAGGTTTGTATTTCGAAGCGGTGAGTATGTCTTGCGCATCCTCGTTTTTCATGAGTGTTTCGATGCTCGCGTTGGTCTCGCTCATATATCGCTTCACTATCTGAAGTCCCACCCAAGCCCCGATGCAACCCGGAGCGCCGTCGGAGAGGAACTGCGAGGGGGCTTCCTCGAAGTATTTCGTTGTTGTCATAAGGTCGGGCGTATAGAGATGCTTGCGCTCGATGATTGCTTTCCATATCTCCGCCTCATTCTCCTCGCACCACTTGATGCCTGCCTCTGTGTAGCCCATCAGTTCGGCAACTGAGATGTCAGGCAGGGCTGAGAGCACCACATACTTTATCTTACCCTCGTAAATCATCCTCTCGAGCAACACGTTCTCTTTCCCCGTGAAAGGATATTCCGACATCAGCCATCCCGCCACGTAGTCGGGCACAACCATCTGAGGCTGCATCTTGCGCATTTGGTAGTCGTAGAAGAAATCCTGATAGAGGGGATAGTCCATGCCCATATATTTGTCGATGGAGAGGGAGAGGAGGCTGTCGCCCACAAGAATGTTTTGGCTCAAGCCGGATACATGCATATAAAGAGCGGGTATTTGCATGGCGGGGAACTGCCCGTGCAGCCACGCGAAGGCGTTGCCCAGCTTCTGCTCCATCTCCTCCGTGGCGGCATATTTCTCAATGGCGTCGCCATAGAGCTTCTTCAAGGTAGGCTCGGAGTAGAAGCTCCTCAGCTTGGCGAAAAAGCCCGGCTGCGAAGGTGACTGCATATTGAGAACGCCCTTCCCCAGTATCTCCGTCATCTCGGGGTACTGCTCAAGGAGCGCGGCTTGGAGGGTGGTGTCGCCGGAGCAGATAAGTTCGTACAATGCCTTGTCGAAGCGGTTGATGGGCATCGGAGTGGCGTCGGTTATGGTGTTGGCGTTTGTGTTTTGCCCGTTGCAACTGCAGGCGAGGACCGTCAATAGGACTGTCAGTATTGTTCTAAACATCATTTCTGGGGATTTTTATTGTGGATTACTCATTCTCTCTATCGCTTGAGTAGCGCCGTGAGCCTTAAGGAGAGGTCGAAAAACACCATCTTGGCATTCACGTTCTGCGCAATATGGCGCTCAGCCTTTGCCAGCTCATCCATGATATCTATCACGTTCCTCTCGTTGATGAAAGGTGAGAACTTCACGGCAAAACCCTTCTCGCCGGCATTCATATAGTTGAGTTCGGGGGCAAGGAAGCGATACATAAAGTTCTCGCGAATCAAATGCTGGCAATATTGCAGGAAACTCTTCTGCCGTTCCCGCCCAATGCCGGCAAGAGCGTCGCCAAGAGCCTTCATCTCTTTTACGTTGCGAGCCCACGAGTTGCGCATCATGGTCTTGAACTGTTCAAAGAAGAAGTTGCTCTCCTCGCCAAGGCTGATGGCCTCCACTGCCTTGAGGTAGTTGCCCGAAGAGAGATGTGCCACCTCCGCGGCATCCTCTCGCGCCAAGCCGAAACTCTTCTGCATGACCTCTGCAAGCTCATCTTGGGGGAGGGCACGCACGTTTATGCGCTGGGCACGCGACTGTATGGTGCCCAACACCTCATCCGGTGCATCCGACACCATCAATATAACAGTGTTCTGAGGCGGCTCCTCTATTATCTTAAGCAACTTATTGGCGCAAGCCACCTGCATCTTCTCGGGCAGCCATACCAAAAGGATGCGATAGTCTGCCTCATATGTCTTCAAGCTCAACTTGCGGATAATCTCGTCGCTCTCCTTCGAATAGATAAGCGCCTGAGAGTTTCCTACGTTGATATGGTTGAGCCAGTCGTCGATGCCAAAGTAGGGGCGCCCTGTAAGGAAGCTACGCCACTCTTGGATATAATCGTCGCATACCTCCCTTTTCTTCTCCTTATTGCTTACGATGGGGAAAACGAAATGAAGGTCCGGGTGCGCCAATACATTATACTTTAAACACGAAGGACATTTCCCGCAGGCATCTTCGTCCGTGCGGTTGGTACAGTTCAAATAGCGTGCGTAAGCCAATGCCAAAGGGAAAGCACCCGCGTCACCTTGGTTGGCAAGCAGCATGGCGTGAGGCACAACGCCCATCCGCGCTGCGCGTCGAAGCTTCTCCTTTATCTCCTCATGACCGATGACATCGCTGAAAAACATACCACGTGTCTCCCTCTTTCTGGTGGTTTAATATATCTCCTTAGCTACCTTGTAGACGCTGTCCGAGGCCATCAATGTATAGAAATGCAGGCTCGGCACGCCACGGGCAATCAGTTCCTTGCACTGCTGGATGCACCATTCCACGCCAACGGCGCGTACTGCCTCGTCATCCTTGCATTTACGCAGCTCGGCAGCAAACGGCTCGGGTATGTCAGAGCGGAAAACCTTTGGCAAAACAGTCAGCTGACTCTTCAATACCACCGGCTTTATCCCCGGGATGATTGGCACGGTGATGCCCTCAGCCCTGCAGCGGTCAACAAACGAGAAATACTTCTCATTGTCGAAAAACATCTGCGTAACCAAGTAGTCTGCCCCGTTCTTTACCTTCTCCTTCAAATAGAAAATGTCCGAATCCATATTGGGCGCCTCCTCGTGCTTCTCCGGATAGCATGCCATGCCATACGAAAAGGGCGTCTCGCTTGCCTCAAATGTGGAGCCGTCGAGGGCTATCCCCTTGTTGAAGTCGTTCACCTGGCGCTGAAGGTCGGTGGCGTGCTCGTGATAAAGCTCGGCGTTTTGCCCCGCCTCAATGGTCTTCACGTCTCCTCTTAGCAACAACAAATCGTAAACCCCGAGGAAGTTCAAATCAATCAATGCGTACTCGGTCTCGTCTTTTGTGAACCCCTTACAGATAATGTGGGGCACAGCAGTGATGCCATACTTGTTTTGTATGGCTGCAGCTATCGCCACCGAACCCGGGCGCTTGCGTATGTTTACCTTCTTGAAGCTCCCGTCGGGAAGCGTCTTGTAGATGTATTCGCTATGGTGAGATGTTATGTTGATATACTTGGGGTCGAATTCCCTCAAGCGGTCAATGACGTTATAAACTTTCTGTATGCTGTTACCCTTCAAGGGTGGGAGTATTTCGAAAGAAAAGGCAGTTGAATGGCTGCCATTGATGAGGTCTATAACTTTCATTATTTAATTATTTTTGCTACAAAAGTAACACATATCATCCGAAATAACGTACTTTTGCGCACAATATCTAAATAAAGGCAGTGATATATGGAAAAGATGAATTGGTCTGATTTGTCATTCGGCTACATGAAGACAGACTACAATGTAAGGTGTTATTATCGCGATGGTAAGTGGGGTGAATTGGAAGTCTCCTCCTCCGAAATTATCAATATTCATATGGCAGCAACCTGCCTTCATTACGGACAGGAATCGTTTGAAGGGCTGAAGGCCTTCCGCGGGAAAGACGGTAAGATTCGTGTTTTCCGTATGGACGAGAATGCCAAGCGTATGCAGTCCTCCAGCCACGGCATAAAGATGGCTGAGCTTCCGGTTGAAATCTTTGAAGAAGCCGTCCGTAAAGTGATTAAGCTCAACGAGCGCTTTGTTCCTCCCTACGAGAGCGGCGCTTCTTTATATATCCGCCCATTGATGCTTGGTTTGGGTGCTCAGGTAGGTGTGAAGCCTGCCACAGAATATGTGTTCGTGGTGTTCGTAACCCCTGTTGGTCCATATTTCAAGGGTGGGTTCAAGCCCTCGAAGGTTTGCATCATGCGTGAATACGACCGTGCAGCGCCTCACGGCACAGGTACCATCAAGGTCGGTGGTAACTACGCTGCCAGCCTTGTAGCCGGCGAGAAAGCCAAAGAGAAAGGCTATGCCGCCGTGCTCTATCTCGACCCGAAAGAAAAGAAGTACTTAGACGAATGTGGTCCGGCCAACTTCTTCGGTGTGCGTGGTGGCAGCTACATCACTCCGCTTTCAAACTCCATTCTGCCTTCTATCACGAACAAGAGCTTGCAGCAGTTGGCCTCAGATATGGGGCTCACCATTGAGCGCCGCCCTGTTCCGCTGGAAGAGCTTGCCACCTTCGACGAGGCAGCAGAATGTGGAACAGCTGCCGTTATCGCTCCAATCTCGCAGATAGACGATTTGGACAACAACCATTCGTATGTGATTGCCAAGGATGGCAAGCCGGGACCTGTGTGCGAGAAGTTGTATAACAAACTACGCGGTATCCAGTATGGCGATGAGCCTGATACTTACGGTTGGGTGACGATAATTGAATAATCGACACGCGGGGTGGAAACTTTCTTCAGAACACATAAATATCTCGTAGAACATTTGAATGCGCCGGTGCGTCGGGGGTTGATGGACGAAATCAACTGGAACGACCGCTTGATTGGTATCAAAGGTTCTCGTGGTGTGGGGAAGACTACCTTTCTACTCGATTATGCCCGCGAACATTTCGATGTCAACAGCAAGGAATGCTTGTATATCAACCTCAATCAGTTCTATTTCACGGAGCGCACCTTGGTGGATTTCGCTGCTGAGTTTCGTGCAAAAGGTGGAAAGGTTCTGTTGTTGGACCAAGTGTTCAAATATCCCGGATGGTCGAAAGAGCTGCGTTATTGCTACGACAGTTTCAGGGACCTGAGGATAGTGTTCTCCGGTTCGTCGGTGATGCGCCTCAAGGAAGAGAACCCCGATTTGTCGGGCAAGGTCGTTTCGTATAACCTTCGTGGCTTCTCTTTTCGGGAGTTCCTGAACCTGATGACGGGAAACAGTTTCCCTTCATACACGTTTGAAGAGGTGATGGAGCATCACGGGGAGATTGCCCGCAGCATTTGTTCGGTTATGAACCCGTTGGAATACTTTCAGGACTACTTGCATCACGGCTTCTATCCCTTCTTTCTCGAGAAGCGCAACTTCTCGGAAAACTTGCTGAAGACAATGAATATGATGCTTGAGGTGGACGTTCTTTATATCAAACAAATTGAGCAAAGCTATCTGCCCAAGCTTCGGAAGCTGCTCTATCTCTTGGCTGTCAGTGCGCCGTCTACGCCCAATGTCAGTCAGCTGAGCAAGGAGATACAGATGTCGAGGGCAACGGTGATGAACTATATAAAGTATTTGACCGACGCACGTCTGTTGAATATGCTCTATCCCGTAGGCGAGTCGTTCCCAAAGAAACCCTCCACCGTGTATATGTATAACTCCAACCTGATGTATCCCATACGGCCCATGGCTGTGAATTCTCAGGCAGTGCGTGAAACGTTTTTCTTCAATCAACTCTTGAAAAACAACAAACTGAACGAAGGCGCGCGGAATGCTCACTTTCTTGTGAACGGGAAATACAACTTCAGGGTGGAAGAGAAGGTGAAGAAGAACAACCCCGATTTATATTATGCAACGGAACAGCTTGATGTAGGTGAAGGCAACGAAATACCGCTTTGGCTGTTCGGTTTTTTATACTGAGAAATTTTTCAAATACTAATAGTAATAGTCTATGACAAAACAGAAGAAATTTTTAACCTGTGATGGTAACCAAGCTGCTGCACATATCTCGTATATGTTTAGCGAAGTAGCTGCTATCTATCCCATCACTCCGTCGTCTACAATGGCTGAATATGTAGACGAATGGGCTGCCGCCGGACGTAAGAATATCTTTGGCGAAACGGTTTTGGTGCAGGAAATGCAATCTGAAGGCGGTGCTGCCGGTGCCGTTCACGGTTCACTGCAGGCAGGTGCCCTGACAACCACCTACACGGCTTCTCAGGGATTGCTGCTGATGATTCCGAATATGTACAAGATTGCAGGCGAACTGCTTCCTTGCGTATTCCATGTGTCTGCCCGTACATTGGCTTCTCACGCTTTGTGTATCTTCGGCGACCATCAGGATGTGATGTCTGCCCGTCAGACAGGCTTCGCCATGTTGGCTGAAGGTTCCGTTCAGGAAGTTATGGATTTGGCCGGTGTGGCTCACTTGTCAACAATCAAGTCGCGCGTTCCTTTCGTCAACTTCTTCGACGGTTTCCGTACATCACACGAAATCCAGAAGATTGAGGCATTAGACAACGACGATTTGGCTCCGCTGATTGACCAGAAGGCATTGGCTGAGTTCCGTGCCCGTGCATTGAACCCGCAGAAGCCGGTGGCTCGTGGTATGGCTGAAAACCCTGACCACTTCTTCCAGCACAGAGAATCTGCAAACAAATACTACGAGGCTGTTCCGGCTATCGTAGAAGAATACATGAACGAGATTGCCAAGATTACGGGACGTAAACATGGCTTGTTCGACTACTACGGTGCCGAAGATGCAGAGCGCGTGATTATCGCCATGGGTTCTGTAACGGAAGCTACTCGCGAGGCCATCGACTACTTGACCTCTAAGGGCGAGAAGGTCGGATTGGTTTCGGTTCACCTCTATCGTCCGTTCTCGGCTAAGCATTTCCTTGCTGCCGTGCCTAAGACAGCAAAGCGTATCGCAGTGCTCGACAGAACAAAAGAGCCGGGTGCAAACGGCGAGCCTTTGTATTTGGACGTAAAAGACTGCTTCTATGGTGTTGAGAACGCTCCGATTATCGTTGGCGGTCGCTACGGTTTGGGCTCTAAGGACACTACTCCTGCTCAGATTCTTTCCGTTTACGAGAACCTTTCGTTGCCAATGCCTAAGAACGGGTTCACTATTGGCATCGTAGACGACGTTACATTCACCTCTCTTCCCAAGAAAGAAGAAATTGCTTTGGGCGGTGAAGGAATGTTTGAGGCTAAGTTCTATGGTTTGGGTGCCGACGGTACGGTTGGTGCAAACAAGAACTCCGTAAAAATCATTGGTGACAACACCGATAAATACTGCCAGGCTTACTTCTCTTACGACTCGAAGAAGTCGGGTGGTTTCACTTGCTCTCACCTTCGTTTTGGTGACCATCCTATTCGTTCAACTTATTTGGTGAACACCCCGAACTTCGTTGCATGCCACGTTCAGGCTTACCTCCGTATGTATGACGTGACTCGCGGTTTGCGTGAAAACGGTACATTCCTCTTGAACACCGTATGGAACGGCGAAGAGTTGGCAAAGCACCTTCCGAATAAGGTAAAACGCTATTTCGCTCAGAAGAACATCACCGTTTATTATATCAACGCCACTCAGATTGCTTTGGAGATTGGTTTGGGTAACCGTACCAACACCATCCTCCAGTCTGCTTTCTTCCGTATCACCGGCGTAATCCCTGTAGACTTGGCCATCGAGCAGATGAAGAAGTTCATCGTTAAGTCGTATGGCAAGAAGGGTGAGGATGTGGTTAACAAGAACTACGCAGCCGTTGACCGTGGTGGCGAATACAAGCAGCTTACCATCGACCCGTCGTGGGCTAACCTGCCCGACGATGAGGTGGCAGCAAACAACGACCCCGAATTTATCAACGATGTGGTTCGTCCTATCAATGCTCAGGACGGTGACCTCTTGAAGGTATCTGCCTTCAAGGGTATCGAAGACGGTACTTGGCATCCGGGTACAGCCAAATACGAGAAGCGCGGTGTAGCTGCCTTCGTTCCGGTTTGGACGGCTGACAACTGTATCCAGTGCAACAAGTGTTCGTATGTTTGTCCTCACGCTGCTATCCGTCCGTTCGTATTGAACGCCGACGAGCAGGCTGCTGCTCCGTTCAAGGATACTGTACCTGCCATGGGCAAGCAGTTTGCCGGTATGCAGTTCCGTATGCAGGTCGACGTTCTCGACTGCCTTGGCTGCGGCAACTGTGTGGATGTATGTCCGGGTAACCCCAAGAAGGGTGGCAAGGCTCTTCAGATGGTTGCTCTCGATACTCAGCTCTCTGAGGCTGACGCATGGCAATATTGCGTTGAGAAGGTATCAAGCAAGCAGGATTTGGTTGATATCAAGGCCAACGTAAAGAACTCGCAGTTCGCTACTCCGTTGTTTGAGTTCTCGGGCGCTTGCTCGGGTTGCGGCGAAACTCCGTATGTGAAGCTGATTTCTCAGTTGTTTGGCGACCGTGAGATGGTAGCCAATGCAACGGGTTGTTCTTCTATCTACTCCGGTTCTGTTCCCTCCACTCCTTATACAGTAAACGAGAAGGGTCACGGTCCTGCTTGGGCTAACTCTTTGTTTGAGGACTTCTGCGAGTTTGGTCTCGGTATGGAGCTTGCCGGCGAGAAGATGCGTGCTCGTATCGTTAATGTAATGAACGACGCTCTTGCAGCCGACTGCACTCCTGAGAACGTTAAGGGCTTGTTCACCGAGTGGATTGAGAACATGAACGACGCCGACAAGACCAAGGAATTGGCTTCTAAGATTATTCCTATCGTTGAAGCCAATAAGGATAAATGTAACCACTGCAAGCAGATTGCCGCTTTGCAGCAGTATCTGGTTAAACGCAGCCAGTGGATTATCGGTGGCGACGGTGCTTCCTACGATATCGGTTACGGAGGTCTTGACCACGTAATTGCTTCGGGCAAGAACGTAAACATCCTTGTTTTGGATACCGAGGTTTACTCCAACACCGGTGGTCAGTCGTCAAAGGCTACTCCTATTGGCGCAATTGCCAAGTTTGCCGCTGCAGGTAAGAGAGTACGTAAGAAGGACCTCGGCTTGATGGCCACTACTTATGGCTACGTATATGTTGCTCAGGTTGCAATGGGTGCCGACCAGGCTCAGACCCTCAAGGCTCTCCGCGAGGCTGAGGCATACGACGGTCCGTCACTCATCATTGCTTATGCTCCGTGTATCAACCATGGATTGAAGAAGGGCATGGGTAAGAGTCAGCAGGAAGAGGCTGATGCCGTTGCTTGCGGTTACTGGCATCTGTGGCGCTACAATCCTGAGCTGGAGAAGGAAGGCAAGAATCCGTTCACGTTGGATAGCAAGGAGCCGGATTGGAGCAAGTTCCAAGACTTCCTGAAGGGTGAGGTTCGTTTCGCTTCTCTTATGAAGCAGTTCCCAACAGAGGCAGCTCAGTTGTATCAGGCTGCCGAAGACAATGCTAAATGGAGACTCAACAACTACAAACGTCTGTCAAGGCAGCAGTGGGGCGTTGAGGACTAACAAATAGAAAAGTCTTTACTGAAAAGCGGAATCCTTGAAAGGGGGTTCCGCTTTTTTAGTTACTACATCCACCGTTTGAATGCCGTTTATATGGCATAATAATGCCGATGAAACAGCACTTGATTTGGGGTGGTAAAAACCGAATGGGTTAACCCTTTTGCCCAAAAGGGTTAACCCATGGGTAAAAAGCCGCTGTTATTATTCCTATC
>CAVGKO010000052.1:0-9378 GCA_963629885.1 Anaerobutyricum sp. | reverse complement strand
TATTTGTGTGTTGTCAGAGTGAGTTTTTAACAGGTTCTTCAGGAAGAACAATCAAACGGGTGTCGGGCCACTCTCTTTTAAGGTAATAACGCAGATATTCCAATGTGTTTTCCTCTATCAGTTGGTCGGTATGCGGATATTGGTTGTAGACAACGCTGTCTACCTTAATTCCATATTCCCTACAAGCCAAGAGACTCAGCAAAGTATGGTTGATACTCCCAAGTTTGCCGGAGGTAACGAGGATAAGCGGATAGTGTTGGTCGCGGATATAGTCGATAGCAAGAGAGTGGAGGTCGTTGGGCACCATCAGTCCGCCTGCCCCTTCCAAGAGCACATATTCGTAGCGCTCCTGCAGGGCTTGTGTTGCACGGGTGATGACATCGAGATTGATTTGCCTTCCGTCGCGCTCGGCAGCCATGTGGGGCGAGCAAGGGTAGGTGAAGATGTAAGGGCAGGTGAGCCCCATGCGGTCTTCTTCCGTGAAGTCTATCCCCATCAATCGGCGGTGCATCTCGATATCTTCCGATACCTCTTGGCATCCGGTCTGCACCATCTTTTGGGTTATCACTTTGTGGCCTTTGGCAGCCAAACTGCGGGCAAGGATACCGGTGGCAAAGGTCTTGCCAACGTTGGTGTCGATGCCTGAAACAAAAAATACTTTTCCTTTCATATATATTATTCGTTTTTCTCTTCTGCCACGACGTAGAGCGGGCAGTAGGTGAGTGTTACTTTATTGTCCGGGGTGCTGAAGCCTTCGGCATAGCGACGGCAGAAATCCGTTTGTTGTCGGCGCATCCAATGTTCGCCGCCGGTGGCTGTGACGCCCGTACTTTTAAGATGGCGGAGCACATCCATCGGAGAGTTGAAAAAGAGAACAATCTCCTTTTCTTCAAGGTGGAGGATACGATAGTCCCTTCTCAGCCACTCGGTCAGTTGCCCGGTTGTGGGGTAATTGAGTCCCTTGCCGGTGAGAAGACGTATCTCCCGCAGATTGTCGGGCGTAAAGGTGTTGAAAAGAAGCATTCCTTTGTGCGACAGCTTTGCCCTCAGCCGATGGAGAAACCCCTGTGGATGCTCTATCCATTGGAAGGCGGAGGCTGAGGCAATCAGATTGAAAAGTCCCGGGAACTCCGTTGTTTCTGCATTTCCGGCAATGAAAACGGGTTGCTGTTCGGGGAGAAGCCCCGTGACCCTCTCGCGGCAGCCCTCGCAAAGGTCGTTGAGATACCATTCGTTGATGCTACAACCCTCCTTCATGAGGCGGGTGAAGCCCCCCGTGCCACATCCTATCTCGAGGGCGCGCTGGAAGTGCCCGTCGCTGTAGGTGTGAAGCAGTGCGATGAGCCGGCGGCAGATTTGCTGTTGTGCCACGGCTTGGGCATCGTAGCTGTCGAGTGCGCGGGTAAAACGGGTTATAATTCTCTCCAACGTGTCCATAGATAAAAAGGATAATGAGGTGATGCAATCTCCAAGACGGGGCAACGGCCTCCCCAATAGGCAAGTTGGTTTGAAGAAGGGAATATCCTGTCGTCTGTGCCAACGATGGCGTGTGTCCAGGGGATAGCATCGCCCGAGGCATGGAGGCAATGGTTATAGATGGCCCTCAGCTCATCGCGTACCTCGTCGAACGGGCGCGCCGGGACTGATTGATACCCCCCAAGTATCTCACGCGTGCCGCACATACGGCGGTTGAAACGAAGAAGCGTTCCCGGGGTCAGTTCATTGAGCGTGCCAAGAAAGATGTTGGTAGGGATGCCGTATGAGTCATCAATGGGGCAGGGCGTCCCGTTGATAGCCGTGGCAGAGGCAAACTTATATCTGCCTCCCAAGGCAATCTCAGCCATCCGTACACCCATCGACCAAGCCACGAGATGTATCTCTTTGTAATGCGAGAGGTCCTCTTCGAACGTTAAGTCCCGATAGTCGTAGCAGACTATCACATCCGCATCCTCGTCAGCCTCCAAGGAAGTAAACAACTCGGCCGAAGCCGACCACCCCGAGAAGAAGAGAATGAGCGACGAGGCGTTGCCCCCGCAAGGTTGTTTCAATGTCTTCATAGCGCTTGTGTCAATTGTTCCACATCTTCCATGCGCATCCCGGCTGTAAGCGAGAAGCGAATCCTTGCCGTCCCTTGCGGCACCGTCGGCGGGCGTACGGCAAGGCAGTAGAAGCCTTTCTTCTGTAATTCTTCCGCCTTGAGGATGCATTCTTTGTTGTCACCCACGATATAGGGGATGATATGACTTTCGCTTATCTCTCCGCCTTTCCCCCTCAGGGCTTCTCTCAGGAGGCGGCTTGTGAGGGCCAGCTTGTCGCGTTCCCCGGCAAAAAGCGGAAGCCTTTCGAAGATAAACCGCGTCCAGGCTATCTGCACGGGTGGCAATGCCGTGCTGAATATGAGCGGACGCATGCGGTTTATCAAGTATTCGCGAATGGTGCGGCTGCAGACAACGTATGCCCCCATCGAAGCCAGTGCCTTGCCAAAGGTGCCAATAAGAAGGTCGATGTCTTGAATGCAACCTTGTTCTTCTGCTATACCCAGCCCATTCTTCCCTCTCACACCGATGGCATGAGCCTCGTCCACATACAGACATACATTAGGATACTCTCTCTTCAAATCCACAAGGCGGCGAAGGTTGCATACGTCGCCATCCATACTGAAGACACTCTCCGTTGCTATGAATATCTGTTCGTAGCCACCGGCGTTCTTCTTTAGGAGCATCTCCAGGTGGTCGTAGTCGTTGTGCCGATAGCGTTGGAAGGGTGCGCCGCTGAGCAACATACCATCGATGATGCTGGCGTGCACAAGCTTGTCGGCAAGTATAAGCGAATGCTTGTCGGCAAGGGCGGGAAGTATCCCGGTGTTGGCGTGGTAGCCGCTGTTGAACACCAAGGCAGCCTCGCGAAGGAATCTTTCGGCTATCAACTCCTCGAGAGTGGTGTAGATGCGGAAGTTGCCTGTGAGAAGACGCGAAGAAGAGGAGGAGAAGGCATAATGCTCTTCTTTCCATTCCTCCATGAACCCTTCCTGCAGGTCGTGGCGCGAAGCCAGTCCCAGGTAGTCGTTGGAAGAGAGATTGAGCATTGTGCGTCCGTCTGCCTCAATATTTCCGCCATGATGAGTCACCGAAGGCAAACACCGGTAGCTGCCGGAGGCCTTGAGTTGGTTTAGCTCTGCGTTATAGTCTTTCATTCTCTTATACTGTTTAGAACACCACGGGTCAGCACCGACAGCTGGTCGGGACGGATAATAAACGGCGGCATGAGGTATACCAGTCTGCCGAAGGGCCGCACCCAGATACCTTCTTCCACGAACCGCCGTTGGAGCACAGCCATGTCGACAGGCTCTTTCATCTCCAAGACCCCGATGGCTCCCAGCACGCGCACTTCCTTTACATTATTGAAGTCTCGGGCGGGGGACAGTTCCCTCTCAAGCTGCGCCTCGATGGCTTTCACCTTCTCTTGCCAACCGCTTCCCAGCAGCAGCGACACTGAAGCCGAGGCAATGGCGCAGGCCAATGGGTTGGCCATAAACGTGGGGCCGTGCATGAAGCAGCCTGCTTCGCCGCTACAGATGGTGTCGGCAACCTTGCGGGAGGTCAGCGTGGCAGACAAAGTGAGATAGCCTCCCGTCAAGGCCTTGCCGATACACATGATGTCGGGCACAACGCCGGCATGCTCCCACGCAAACAGCTTGCCGGTGCGGCCAAAGCCCGTTGCTATCTCGTCGAATATGAGCAACACCTGATGCCGTTGGCAGAGCTCTTTTGCGCGGACAAGGAAGGTGGGAGAATAGAAATACATACCCCCGGCGCCCTGCACAATCGGTTCCAATATGAGTGCCGCTATGCTGTCGGCATGCTTCTTCAGCAAATCCTCCAACGGAAGCATTGCCTCCTCGTTCCACTCCTCATGAAACTTCACTGAGGGCTGGGGAATGAAATATTGCACGGGGAGACTGCCGGAGAATATCCCGTGCATGCCGGTCACGGGGTCGCATACCGACATGGCATGCCAGGTGTCGCCATGATAACCGCTGCGGATGGTGGCAAACCTATGCTTGCGGCTCATGCCTTTGGACTGCCAATACTGTATAGCCATCTTCATTGCCACCTCAACAGCCACGGAGCCGCTGTCGGCAAAGAAAATCTTTTCCAGCTCCGGGGGGAGGATACTCAGCAGTTTCTCTGCCAGCTCAACTGCCGGCTCGTGGGTGATGCCCCCGAACATTATGTGGCTCATCTTCTCAATCTGTCGGTTGGCGGCGGCATTGAGCACCGGGTGGTTGTATCCGTGCACGGCAGCCCACCACGACGACATGCCGTCAATCAGCCGCCTGCCGTCTTTCAGTATTATTTCCACCCCTTCGGCACGCTCCACCGGGTAGACGGGGAGGGGATTGATGGTGGAGGTGTAGGGGTGCCACACGTGCTCCCTATCGAATTTAAGTAGTTCTTCTGTTGTCATAATCTTTTATCCGACCCAGTCGGTATCACGGGTTAATGAATATCCGGCGGAGGTAAACAACCGTCGGTCGTCTTCCACTCGGCTGCCAATGGTGGTGAGCATGTCACCGATGATGGCAGCATTTATCCCCACGTATAAGGCCTTCTCTTGCGTCTTTTGGCTCAACTGTGCACGGCCGCCCGAGAAGCGGAGGTAGGCCTTGGGGTTGATGAAGCGAAAGAGGGCAATGGTTGTGAGGAGCTCCTCTTCCCCAAGGGGAGGCGTTGAGGCAAGAGGCGTCCCGGGAATGGGATGCAGCAGGTTTAGTGGGATGGAGAGTATGTGCTCCTTCCGTAGCAACATAGCCATCTCGATGCGTTGCTCCATTGTCTCGCCCATGCCGATGATGCCACCCGAGCATATGCGGAACCCCACTTCGCGGGCAGCATGGATGGTGTCGAGCTTCTGCTCTATGGTATGCGTGGTGCATAGCGAAGGGAAGTAGGAGGGGGCAGTCTCGATGTTGCAGTGATAGTTCTCCACCCCGCTTTCGTGCAGCGTGCGTAGCTGGTCTTTATTAAGAAGTCCCAGGGAGGCGCAACATTTGATGCGGCTCGAGAGCTTGATGCTGCGAACCGTTTCCGCGAGTCTTTGTATCTCCCCGTCGGTTGGCCGCTTGCCGGAGGTGACAAGGGCAAAGCGCCCGATGCCCTGCCGGGCGTTGTGCGTGGCATGGCGCACACATTCTTCCGTGGGAAGGAGAGGGTAGAGGGTGACGTTGGTGTGGTAGTGGCACGACTGCGCGCACCACTTGCAATTCTCGCCACAGTTGCCGCTCTTGGCATTGATGATGGAACAGGTGTCGAACCTATCGCCAAGGAAATGGCGGGTTATTTGATGGGCTGCTTCGTAGAGGGCCTCCTTATCGGCGCATTGCGAGAGGGTGAGGGCTTCTTCTTCGCTTATTGCTCCACCATCCAAAACTGTTTGTTTCAGTGTCTCTATCATATAATGTAGTGTTTGGGTAAACAAAAACTGCGGAAGACCTTCGGCTTTGCGCCGAGGCCTTCCGCAGTTTCGGAAATAATATCGTTTGGAATATGTGCACACGCATCCGCAGGCCGCCGTGGCGGTCCGGACGGGGCATAATATTGTTTCAAGCAAAAGAAGAGACCACGGGCTGCCCCCCGAACTGTCGGAAGGAATGGTTGCGCTTTCGTCTCTTTCTTTGTCCTCCTTGGATGGAGTGAGCACGGAGGCTTGGAGGGTGTTGCTCTTTGTGAGCGACCTTTCTGCCACGCCTGCCGAGAGATGCCCTATCGTTACTGCGCGCTGCACACTGACAAAGGCGGCATACCCCTTCCGGCTCCACCTCTTGAAGCGGAGAGCAATGGGTCGGTATGTATACAGCCTTCTTCTCATCTTATGCTACTTTTTCGAGTTTCTTCATTACAGCGAAGATGAAGAGGAACGAGAGCAGACACAATGCCACGAGCACTCCCCAAACGCCTACCAGCGGGATATGCTTCCAAAGCAGACCCGGAATCATTACGAGGAAGTTACCTATGGCTGTGGCTCCGAACCAGCATCCCATCATCACACCCTTATATTTGGGAGGTGCCACTTTCGACACGAAGCTGATACCCATCGGCGAGAGCAAGAGCTCGGCAAACGTGAGCACGAGGTAGGTGGATACAAGCCAGTTGGGCGATACTCTTTCGCCGCCGTCGTAGGCAAGACCCAAAGAGGCACAAACCATAACGATGTAGCCTATACCTGCCACGAGCATACCGAGACCGATTTTCCTCGGTGCCGAAGGCTCTTTGCCTTTCTTGGCAAGCCATGCGAACACTGCCATGGATACGGGGGTGAGACCTACAACGAAGCAGGGGTTGAACTGCTGGAAGATTGGTGCTTCGAGGTCAACCATGCTGCTGCCGGTTGTGATATACTTGAACGCAAGGAAAGCAAGGCAGAGGAGGATAACGGCTCCCGAGATGAGCTTGCCTTTCGAGGTCTTGGCACCTGCAAGGGCGAATGCTGCATAGATAATGAATATACCTGCCACGAGGTTGGTCACGTCGAAGAGCATACCGGTGAGGCCCGTTGCCTGGGTGGCTGTGAAGTCACGGGCAAAGATTGTGAGCGTTGCTCCGTTTTGATGGAATGCCATCCAGAAGAAGATAACCACAACGAACACGAGGAAGAGAGCCACGAGGCGGTCTTTCGTCTCCTTGGGTGATATCGTTTCGGCATTCAGAGCTGCCTGCTTTACGGCGGCATCCTTCTTGTTTTCGCACACACTGGCAAAGGTGCTCTTGAAGCCGTAGTAAATCAGGATGGAGATGATGAGCGATATGCAAGCCACTCCGAAGGCAAAATGATAAGAGTCGGCTTGGCTGAAGTTAAGAGTATTCTGCGCATAAGCCATAATCTTCACTGCGGCAGTAGGGGCAAACAATGCACCGATGTTGATGGCCATATAGAAGATGGAGAAGGCGGCGTCGCGTTTGCCTTGCATCTCGGGGCTGTCGTAGAGGTTGCCCACCATTACCTGAAGGTTGCCTTTGAAGAGGCTTGTGCCCACGCTGATGAGAATGAGCGCCGTGCCCATAAGCATTATTGCCGGCGTATTGGCTCCGGCAGGTATTGCGAGGCAGAGGTAGCCGATGAACATCACAAAGATGCCCAGCGTGACGCATTTGTTGAACCCGATTCTATCGGCAATGGCTCCTCCGACGATGGGGAGGAAGTAGACGAGCATCAGAAAACTTGAGTAAACGGTAGTTGCCAAACCTTCGTCCCAACCGAAATTGGCTTGGAGGAAGAGCAGAAACACGGCGAGCATCGTGTAGTATCCGAAACGTTCGCCGGTATTGGCCAATGCCAGAGCATAAAGGCCCTTAGGTTGTCCTTCAAACATGATATAAAAATTAAGTTGTTATTGTATGATTTGCTTTATTGCGCCGGTCTCCGGGTAGAAATAGACCTTCACCGGAGCTTTCTTGTCTTCAAACATTACGGGGGCAAGGCCTTCGCGCGTGCCGAACTGGGTAATCTGCGCTTCTCCCTTGTAGAGGGTCTTGCGGTTCATGGTGATTTCGATATTGGCTTTCCCGGGTATGTTGTAGATGATACCCTTGAGGGATTTCTCTTTCTTCTCGGCTTCTTTGGCATCGAGGGCAGGAGCGCGGTCGGTAGCCTTGAGGTTCATGTATACGGGGTCGCCGCCCAGGTCATCGGCATCCACAATACCCATCCGCGAAGAGAATCTGAAGAGCACTTCCTTATCCAGGTCGTCGTATGGGGTGATGCTTACCTCATAGTGCGAGGTCTCTTTGGTGAGGATACCAACGAAGAGGCTTGTGAGGGCATTCTCCTGCTCCTCCAGCTGCTGTATGACCAGCTTCATTGCTGCGCCGTCGGGCGGGAGGTTGTCGGATTCGCCGGTAAGGATATTCAGTCGGCTCTCGCGTATGCGGTATATCTGCTTGGCTGCCACTTCAGCCTGTCGGGCTGTGGAGCCTGCCATCAGCAATTCTTCCGAGAGCACGGAGGCATCGTTGGTCTTGGTTGTCTCCTTTGCGTTTTTCTGTATTGTCTCCAGCTCGGATTCCTCCGGCGTGTATTCGGCATTGATGGAACACAGCAGTCCGTCTTCCGTCAGATAGGCGTAGGGCGCAACCGTACCGCTTTTAAACTCCACGATGTAGGTGTTGTCGGCATCGGGCACTCCCTTGTTCACCAGCGTGAGCTTGCCCAGCTCATAATACACTTTGTCTTCCGTCACGGCATCCTTCACGCCCAAATATTTCTCGGCGTATTGGTAGTAGGGACCGGCCTTGCATGTTGTCTTGGTTACTTCCGCGTCGACCACCAACGTTGTTTTCGGCAAGGAATAGGTTATCCCGAAATCGTTGGCCTTGACTGCATTCTTCTTTACCACCTTGGTCTGTGCCACGAGCGGCATACACAGCAAAAGGCACGCTGCCACAATCAGATTCTTCATATCCTAACAGTTTTTTTGTTGCTTAACAATGATTTCGCAAAACTATGAAATATTTCCTTTGCCGCCAACCCATCAAAACCCGAAAGTCCCCCTCCGCGATGCGGGACATATATATGTTTTCGCCAAAAGATATATATGTCTCGAGCAAAACATATATATGTTCTTCCCCCGGAAAACCAAAGAGCCGACTCTTTTGATGAAAACAATCGACTCTTTTGATGAAAACAGTCGGCTCTCCGTGTTTTTCGGTCTGAAAACAAAAAGAGGGTGTGCCGACCGTGCGACACACCCTCCGTCTTTTCTTCTATTAACTCACCTCTTACCTTCCGATGATGCCAAGCTTTGAGGCTTCAACGAAATCGATGATATGCTGTATCTCCTCACTCATGGGAACTTGGTCTCTAATCATCTGCAAGGCATCAAACACGCTGCTGTGACCTTGATAGATGATACGGTAGGCATGACTGATGTGCTTGATAATCTTTTCGCCCATCCCCTGATGCGACAACACGAAAGAGTTGACGCCATAGTAGGTTGTAGGCTCTTGAGCTGCCACAATGTAAGGAGGAACATCCTTCTTAAAGCGGCAACCCGTCTGCGTCATCGACCAAGTGCCAACGCGGCTTCCCTGGCTTACCAATACGTTGCCTCCGAAAATCACATAATCCTCGAAGAAGCAATTGCCGGAAATCTTACTCCCGTAACCAAATACGCTATGGTTCCCAACGTGTGTGTCGTGCGAAATATGCACTCCCTCGTGTATGAAATTGCCATTACCAATGAAGGTCTGTCCTTTCGGCGTGGTGGCACGGTTAATCACCACGTTCTCGCGAATCACATTGTCGTCGCCAATAACAACAACCGTATCATCGCCTTTATAGTTGAAATCCTGCGGTTCTGCCGCAATAACGGCGCCATTAAAC
>CAVGKO010000051.1:4182-9455 GCA_963629885.1 Anaerobutyricum sp. | reverse complement strand
GTCTCAGGGTTGTGCTTTAGAGACAATCTGCCTCTATGGCGGTGCGCGGGGACAGTTATCCCGGTGTTCTCTCTACGTTCCGAACAGGGGTTTGGTGTTGGCGATTTGGGCGATTTGAAGATGTTGGTCGACTGGGCAAAGAAGACACGCCAACATATCATCCAGGTGTTGCCGATGAATGATACCACAACAACGCATACCTGGAAAGACTCTTACCCCTATAGCGCCATATCTGTCTATGCTCTTCATCCGATGTATATCTGTCTGTGGCAGATGGGTGCTCTGAAGAATGCCGATCGTGTAGCCTTCTATAAGGCGAAGCAAGAGGAACTGAACGCCAAGGACGCCGTGGATTATGAGGCAGTGGTGAGGTATAAGCTGGCATATTGTCGTGAGTATTTCAACGAAGGAGGGCGATTGGAACTCTCCACCAAAGAATATCGTGAGTTCTTTGAGCAGAACCAATCGTGGCTGGTGCCATATGCTGCCTACTGCTATCTGCGTGACAAGTACGGGACGTCGGACTTCAGCCGTTGGGGCAATAATGCGACATATAACCCCTCGCAGATACGTGAGTTGTGTTCTCCGAATGGGGAAGCCTATCCTGAGATATCCTTCTCTTATTTCCTGCAATACACGCTCCATAAGCAATTCAAGGCGGTGTCTGATTATGCTCGCAAGGAGGGTGTTGTGCTCAAAGGCGACCTCCCGATAGGGGTGAGCCCTACGAGTGTGGAGGTGTGGACAGAACCACAGTATTTCAACCTAAGCGGTCAGGCTGGGGCTCCTCCCGATGATTTCTCGGTGAACGGACAAAATTGGGGCTTCCCCACTTATAATTGGGGTGTCATGGAGAAGGACGGGTTCTCGTGGTGGAAGAGGCGCTTCGGGAAGCTGAGCGACTACTTCGATTGCTTCCGCATAGACCATATATTGGGGTTCTTCCGTATATGGGAGATTCCGCGTGACTACGTTCAGGGGCTTTGCGGCCATTTCAATCCCGCCTTGCCTCTTACCAAGGATGAGATAGAACAATACGGACTATTGTTCAACGAGGCCCGGTTTACAACCCCGCATATCCATCAGAGGTTTCTTCCCGAGTTGTTTGGCGACAGGGCAAAGGAGGTGGAGGTAACCTATTTGGCACAGTCCTCATCCAATCATTTTGTCTTGAAACCGTTCTGTGGTACGCAGCGGAAGATTGAAGCTTTGTTTGATGGGAAGATTGACGAGACTTCTTTGCGGATAAAGGCAGGATTGTTTTCCATAGCCAACGAGGTGTTGTTTCTTCGCGACCCGAAGGAGAAGAGTAAGTTTCATCCCCGCATCTCAGCCGGTCTTTCTCGTATGTATAGCGAGTTGAACACATCCGAAAAATATGCGTTCGACAGATTGTATTGGGACTTCTTCTATCATCGCCACAACGAGTTTTGGAAGGCTCAGGCTCTCACTCGCCTGACACCACTGGTTGGGAGCACCGAGATGCTGGTATGTGGTGAGGATTTAGGGATGATACCCGAGTCGGTGCCCGATGTGATGAACAAACTTCAGATTTTCAGTCTCGAGATAGAGCGTATGCCCAAGAGTCCGCGTAGTGAGTTTACCGATATGCAGAGTCTGCCGTATCATTCTGTATGCACAACGTCGACGCACGATATGTCGCCACTTCGCAGTTGGTGGAAAGAAGATAGGGAGAAGACCCGGCGCTACTATAATAATGTGCTGCGCTGTGAGGGTGATGCCCCATGGGAGTGTTCGTGGGAGATTGCCGAAAAGATAATAGCCAATCACTTGGCGGCAAACTCGATGCTTGCCATCATACCCCTTCAGGATTGGCTTGCCACCTCCGAAAATCTGAGGAGGAAAGACCCCGATGCTGAACGTATCAATGTGCCCGCCAACCCCAACAACTATTGGCACTACAGGATGCATCTCACCCTCGAGCAACTATTGAGGGAGGATGCTCTGAATGGCAAGATAGCAGATATGATTGCTGCCTCGGGACGGAAATAAGGACAGTCTTTTCCGCCCGTAAGCCGTGAGGGTTCTACTTTGCTTTCTTCTCTTTTGCGGCGTCGTTGGCTGAGGGCATATTGCATACTCCGTTGAGGCGGGCGTTGGGTTCCATCTCAAGAGATTGCACAAACACATCCCCTTTGACATTGGCAGTGGACTTCAGTACCAGCTTCCCTTCTGCGTGTATCGACCCTTCCACTTCGCCCAGTATCTCGGCATTGGTGGATACGATATTACCCTTCACGTGTGCTTTGGGGCCTACAACAATCTTGCTCTTACAGTTGATGTCGCCTTCCACGTTACCGTCCAGTCTGAAGTCGGTTTCTGCGATGATGTTGCCTTTCACCATTGTCCCCACGGCAAGGGTGTTGTGGAGTCCGTTACCCGGGTTCTCTTCTTTTTGTTTGATTCCTATCATAGTTCTCTTCTTTTGTTTGGGACACAAATATAGGCGGTTTTTCGAGTAGAATGGTTTACTTTTGCTTGCTTTTACAGATTAAGGACTTACAGATGACAATACAAATAACACTGGATGCCATGAAATTCTACTCTTACCATGGGGTGGGGGCACAGGAGAGGAAGGTGGGAAACACCTTTGTGGCAGACCTTGTGCTTTCGGCGCCCATAGAGGAGGCAGTAAAGAGCGGCGCAATAGAAGATACCATAAACTACGCTACCGTCTACGATATTGTAAAGCGAGAGATGGCCATTCCGTCCAATCTCTTGGAGCATGTTGCAGGGCGAATCTTGGTGGCTTTGAAGGAGGCGTTCCCTGAGCTGCTTGCCATAGAACTGAGGCTCTCGAAGATGAACCCGCCGCTCGGAGGGGACCTACGTAGCGCATCCGTTATACTTAAGGAAACATACACTCAATCTTCCGGATTATGATAGAGGGGATAAAGGTGGTTGGCTTTGATGCCGACGATACACTGTGGGAGAATCAGAAGTATTACCTCGAGACGGAGAGTAAGCTCCGCCGTTTGCTGGCTCCGTATGTGAGCGAAGATGTCGTGCTAAAGGAATTGGCTGCCACGGAGGACAGCAATATGTCGCTCTACGGCTATGGAGTGAAGGCTCATATCCTCTCCGTGATTGAGACTGCCATCCGCATCACCGATGCCAAGGTGCCTGTAGAGGTGATAGGAAAGATACTACTCTTGGGGAAGAAGCAGCTGAGAAGACCGGTGGAGTTGTTGGATGGGGTGGAAGATACGCTCTCTGCCCTTGAGGGGCGCTACCGCTTGGTGGTGGTGACCAAGGGAGACCTTCTTGACCAGGAGGGGAAGCTACGCCGTTCGGGTATAGACCACTTCTTCTGTCATGCGGAGATTATGAGCGACAAGACCGATGAGGCATATCTTGCGTTGCTTAGGCGGATGAACATTAAGCCCGAGGAGTTTCTTATGATAGGCAACGCCATGCGCTCCGACATTCTCCCTCCGCTGAGGATTGGAAGCTATGCCATACATATCCCTTTTAGTACCACCTGGGCGCATGAGGATGTTGATGAGGCTGTGCAGAGTCCCCGTCTTCATACGTTGAAGTCCATGCGTGAGGTTGTATCCTTGCTATGACTTAAGTTTGTTGAAGGTCTTTTTGCCCTTGAGATAGAAGGAAAGAATGAGGCTCTGGGGCATCAGCTCGGGAATGGAGGTGAGCTTAGTGAGCTTGAGGTTCTCCTTCCGCTTCTCTTCGTAGAGGGGCTTCATCTCATGAAAGGCCTTGCGGGCATCGTATACCGCCTTGGCATTGCTGATATGTCCGCAGAGAAGAAACTTTAAGGCGGCAACGTAGTCGAGCACAAAGCGCACGCGCATCACTCTCCCAAGGTCCCCTTCCGGGAGGTTCTTGTAGAGCATAAGGAGGTTGTTGCGGAAGTTGAGGAAGGTCTTGCGCGGACTTTCCGTCTTAAGGGTTGCGCCGCCAACGTGGTAGACAACCGAAGCGGGTGTACATACCAATCGGTAGCCCCTCGAACGCAGTCGCCAACACATGTCAACCTCCTCCTGATGGGCAAAGAACCCTTCATCCAATCCACCTACCTTCTTATACACGGCAGTGCGGACAAAGAGGCAAGCCCCCGTGGCCCAAAGCACGTCGGCGGGGGTGTCGTACTGGCCCATGTCTTTTTCCACCACGTGGAGCACCCGTCCACGGCAGAAGGGGTAGCCATAGATATCCAGATAGCCTCCGGCAGCGCCGGCATATTCGAAGTATTCCCTGTTGCGCCACGAGAGTATCTTGGGCTGGGCGGCAGCAATCGTGGGGTCGGCGTCGAGGGCTTCTATTGGTGCATCCATCCATCCGGGCGTCACCTCCACGTCGCTGTTGAGAAGGACGGTGTATTCAGAGTCTACCTCTTCGAGGGCTTTGTTGTAGCCTTCGGCAAAGCCATAGTTCTTATCAAGGAGTATGAGTCTCAGAGAAGGGAACTTCTCCTTCAGCATGGAGATGGAATTGTCGGTGGAGCCGTTGTCGGCAATGACGATTTCTGCCTTCTCTTCGGGCGTATGTTTTACGACCGAAGGGAGGAACTCCTCCAGCAGCTTCGCGCCGTTCCAGTTGAGTATAACTACAGCTATTTTCTTAGTTGCCGGTTGTGTGTTGTTCATTGTCGTCTCTCTTATATTTCCAACGTTTGTGTGTCCAAAGCCAATAGGCTGGGTTGCGGAGTATCATCGTCTCCGTCATGCGTGCATAGGTCTCGGTAATCTCGTTCTCGGCAGTCTCTTTGGCATGCGAGGTTATCAGCTTCAGCTCCATGGTGTAGTAGCCGCGCCTTACTTTCTCCACGTCGAGAAACACCACCGGGAGGTCCAGCTTCCGTGCGATACGTTCTGCCCCGTTAAGCATGGGGGTATCTTGGCCCAGGAAGGTTGTCCAATAGTGCAGGTTGGCTTTGCTCGGGGTCTGGTCGGCGATGAAGATTACAAGGTTCTGGCTGCCCTCGCGTTTAAGCCTCACCATCTCGCGTACCGTGTCGTTTTTCTTTAACCCAAAGGAGCCAAACCGTGAGCGGAGGTCGGCAAACATATCATCCATCACCTTATTCTTCAGCGGACGGTATATCTGCCAAAGCTTGAGTGTATATGGAAGCACCATTGTGGCGCTGGTGAACCATTCCCAGTTGCCATAGTGCGCCATTAAGGCAACGACGGTGGTATGCCCCTCTTCCAATAACTTGGATATCATCTCGGGGTTCTTGATGCGTGCACGGCTCACTGCCTCGTGGGGTCTCATGTCGCCCAGCTTTATCA
>CAVGKO010000051.1:0-4156 GCA_963629885.1 Anaerobutyricum sp. | reverse complement strand
CGTAGTCGGCAAAGTGATGATAGAACGCCCTCTCAAGCTTCCTCAGCTCCGACTTCGACTTCTCGGGAAAGGATGCCTTCATGTTTCTGCGCACCACCTTCAGGCGGTATCGCGCCACCCGATAGATAAGTACATAGAGCACGTCGCTCAGCACATACAATACCCGCATGGGCAACCAAGAATGTACCGTCACCCATAGATAGAGTAGTTTGAATTGTAGTTTTGTCCACATAAGAAATCAAAGAGGTAATATGTTACATGTCATTGCGGTGGAGTCGTTGTTCCACCCCAAGATCTTCACCCTCCGCACTTCGTTGGCAAGGGCAGGGTTGTAGGGGGTCTCCACCTTGATATAGTTTTCCGTAAAGCCATACATCTTGCCTCCTTTGCGGGTATGCTCGAACAGCACCATAGCCTCGCAACCCATGTGGGCGTCGTAGAAGGCTTTCAGCTTCCTCTCGGAGATGTCGAGCAGCTGTCGGCTGCGGGCATGCTTTGTCTGTGGGGGAACAGGATTGTCTATCTTCAGAGCCTGTGTGCCGGGGCGTTCGGAGTAGCTGAACACATGCAGCTGGCTTATGTCGAGGCTCTCGAGAAAGGTGCGTGTCTCTTCAAAGAGTGCGTCGCTCTCACCCCGCGTGCCTACAATCACGTCCACCCCGATGAAGGCGTGAGGCATCACCTCCTTTACCTTCTCTATCTTATGGCGAAACAAAGCCGTGTCGTAGCGGCGACGCATCAGCTTCAGCACCTCGTCGCTCCCACTCTGGAGGGGAATATGGAAATGCGGGGCAAACCTCTTGCTGGATGCTACGAAATCTATTGCCTCGTCGGTGATGAGGTTGGGCTCGATGGATGAGATGCGGTAGCGCACTATGCCCTCCACCTCATCAAGAGCGCGGATAAGGTCGATGAAGGTCTCGCCGGTGGACTTGCCAAAGTCGCCTATGTTGACTCCCGTAAGCACAATCTCCTTGCCTCCCTTGAGGGCTGCCTCCCGGGCTTGAGCCACCATGCTGGCTATGCTGCCATTACGGCTTCGTCCGCGGGCAAAGGGTATGGTGCAATAGGAGCAGAAATAGTCGCAGCCGTCTTGCACCTTAAGGAAATGGCGAGTGCGGTCGTCCGCCGAGCACGAAGGGGCAAACCGTTGTATGTCTTTTGTCCGGGTGGTGATTATCTCCCCCATACCGTCTTTCTTCTTCAAGTCGCCAAGATACATAAGTATATCCTGCTTATGCTCGGCACCCAGCACAAGGTCCACTCCCTCTATATGGGCAACGTCCTCGCTTTTGAGCTGTGCGTAACAACCTGTCACCACCACGAAGGCTCCCGGATGCCGGCGGATGATGCGGCGGATGGCCCCGCGGCATTTCTTGTCGGCAAGCTCCGTCACCGAACAGGTGTTCACCACGCAGATGTCTGCCGTCTCTCCCGGGCGCACCTTACGTATCCCGTTTTCGGCAAGAACCTTCCCTATGGCTGAGGTCTCGGCGAAGTTGAGTTTGCACCCAAGGGTGTAGTAGGCCGCTGTCTTGTCCTCGAATATGCTTCTGTCTATCATTGCAATTGAGATTTACTGCGCGCAAATTTAGCGAAAATATCCGGATGGCTTAAAGAGAGCACATGGGTGCTTGTGTATGTTATGGGGAGTACGTACTTTTGCACAGAATTTAATCGATTGTGCTATGATACAAGAGAACTTTATCAAGATATACGAGAAGAGTTTTAAGGATAACTGGTCGCTGCCGTCAGTGTCGGACTATAGCAAAGATGTTACCCTTACGTTCGAAGATGTGGCGAAAGAGATAGCCCGCCTTCATATCCTGTTTGAGGAATGCTCCATTGTTAAGGGCAACAAGATTGCGCTGGTGGGCAAAGACAGTACCAACTGGTGCATTGTGTATATGGCGACCATAACCTATGGTGCCATCATCGTGCCAATCCTCCAGGATTTCAATCCTAACGACATTCATCACATCATCAACCATTCCGAGTCGGCTTTCTTGTTTGTTAGCGACCGCATCTGGGACTCGTTGGAAGAAGACCGCATCCAAGAGGTGCGCGGCGTGTTTTCGTTGTCGGACTTCCGTTGCCTGCATCAACGTGATGGAGAGAACATCCAAAGGCAGATGAAACAGATTGACGAGAAGATGAAGGAGAAATATCCCGGCGGGTTCACGAGAGACGATATCAAGTATGCCGATATAGATAACGACGAGGTGGTGGAAATCAACTACACTTCCGGCACCACCGGATTCAGCAAGGGTGTGATGCTTACTGCCAACAACCTGGCAGGCAACGTCACCTATGCCCGTACCCTCGACCTTCTCTACCGTGGCGAGAGGGAGCTCTGCTTCCTCCCCTTGGCGCATGCCTATAGCTGTGCCTTCAACCTGCTTGTGCCGATGGCCTTCGGCGTGCATGTCTATCTGCTTGGCAAGGTGCCTTCGCCCAAAATTCTCCTCAAGGCGTTCGAAGACGTTAAGCCCAACCTTATCCTCACCGTGCCTCTTATCCTTGAGAAGATATATAAGAAGATGATTCTTCCGCAGCTCGAGAAGAAGACAATGAGGGTGGCGCTGAGCATTCCTTTGCTCGATTCTCGCATCTATGCCCAGATACGCAAGAGACTGGTGGATGCCTTGGGCGGGTGTTTCCGCGAGGTGATAGTGGGTGGCGCTGCCATGAACGACGAGGTGACAGAGTTCTTGCATAAGATAAAGTTCCCCTTCACCATCGGCTACGGCATGACGGAGTGTGGACCGCTTATCAGCTACGACAACAACCGCGACTATGTGCCCGGCTCCTGCGGACAGATACTGAAGGGTATCATGGAGGTGCGCATCGACTCTGATGACCCATATAATAAGGTAGGGGATATTCAGGTGCGCGGAGAGAACGTGATGAAGGGTTACTATAAGAACGAGGAGGCCACTGCCCGCACGTTTACCGACGACGGATGGCTTCGCACGGGTGACCTTGGCACCATCGACCACAACAACCGTATCTATATCCGCGGCCGCAGCAAGACAATGATTCTTGGTGCCAACGGACAAAACATCTACCCCGAGGAGATTGAGTCGAAAGTAAACAACCTGCCCTTCGTGATGGAGAGCGTGGTGGTGGAGAAGAACGGCAAGCTGGTGGCTCTGGTGTATCCCGACTATGATATGGTGGACGGCACAGGCGTTTCGCATGCCGACCTCCCGGTTATCATGGAGCAAAATCGTGCCGAGCTGAACAAGCAGCTGGCAGTCTACGAACGTGTCTCCGAGATTCAGCTCTACCCCACGGAGTTCGAGAAGACTCCCAAGAAGAGCATCAAGCGATATCTCTACAACAACTATTAGAGATTCCCCAAGAAGGTTTAATCTATGCAATGGTTTGACCTTTGCCACTATTCCGGGCAGTGTGACAAGTATCGGCAATGTGGCGTTCGATGGTTGCGACAGTCTTGTTTCGGTCACTTCGCTTATTGAAGAGCCGTTTAATATAGAGTCCTCAGTCTTTAGTGAAAACACTATAGATAAGGGAACGCTCTATGTGCCGGCGGGAACGCTGAAGAAATATAAATCCTCCTTAGGTTGGAAGGAATTCATGCATATAGAAGAGGCAGGGGCGAGCACAGGTGCTGGAAACATCAAGGCTGAAGACGTGATGATACAATCCGATAATGGCGTCTTGCATATTTCCGGCGTGGCAGAAGGTACTCGCGTGGTAGTCTATTCCTTGACGGGGGCAAAGGTCGCTTCGATGAACGTGACGGGCAACACTACCACCATCCCCACGCCCCTCCGCAAAGGCGACGTAGCCATCGTCCGCATCGGCGGCACAGCCATGAAGGTCATGATGCAGTGATACAAATAGAATACTCATAAAGTGAACAGCCGCTCATCCCCCGGGCGGCTGTTCTTATTAGTACTGCCACGATGATGGTAGACTCTTAAGTTCACTGAAATAGTTCGCTTACAACTTTACAATCCACGCGCCATCCTTTTTCCGTCCTTTATGTTCCAATATTCCAATATCTTTAAGGCTTTTGACAATTTTGTAGACTGAAGTGCGTCCTATACCTAATTCTTCTCCTATTTGTCCCATAGTCAATGATGGAGTCTTTTTGACTGCCTGTATGACCTTTGACTGAAGGTTGGTC
>CAVGKO010000050.1:0-9530 GCA_963629885.1 Anaerobutyricum sp. | reverse complement strand
GCAAATTGTTACGAAACGAAACTTTTATGTAACATTTCTTGCATTTTTGTAGTTCTTTTAACTACTTTTGCGACTCCAACTCTAAGCAAATAGGGGCGGATAGTATTTCGGATTATTAATTCTAAAAGAGAGAATTTATGAGAAAAAGGTTACTAATGTTGTTTGCATGTCTGTTTATAGGCATGGGATTAGTATCGGCTCAGACGTCTACGGTGTCGGGTGTTGTGATATCCGATGAAGACGGACAGCCAGTTATCGGAGCATCGGTATTGGTGAAGGGCACAATGCTCGGAACAGCCACCGATATCGATGGAAACTTTTCTATCACGAGTGTGCCGAGTTCGGCAAAGACCCTTTTGGTGTCGTTCGTGGGTATGGAATCTCAGGAAGTCGCCATCAAGAGCGGCAAGATGAGAATTGTCCTCAGGTCGGATTCTGAGGTGTTGGACGAGGTAATGGTTGTTGCCTACGGTACAGCCAAGAAGTCTTCGTTCACCGGTTCTGCCGCCAAGGTGGATGCCGAGAAGATTGAAGCACACGTAGCAACGAACGTGACTACCGCATTGGCAGGTACCACTCCGGGTGTGCAGTATATGTCGAGCAATGGTGACCCGACGAGCAACGCCCCGACTATTCGTATCCGTGGTATCGGTAGTATGTCGGCAAGCAACGCTCCGTTGTATGTTGTCGACGGTGTTCCTTACGATGGTCCATTGAATGCCATCAACCCTCAGGATGTTGAGTCGATGACAGTATTGAAGGATGCTGCTGCAAACGCCATCTATGGTGCACGTGGTGCCAATGGTGTTGTGCTTATCACTACCAAGAAGGGCCGCACAGGTGATGCAGAGGTTAAGTTCGACGCCAAGTGGGGTTCCAACTCTCGTCTTATCCCGCAGTACGACGTGATAAAAGACCCGGGTCAGTACTACGAGGCAGTATACAAGAAGCTCTATAACTCACGTTACTATAATGGTGCTACTGTTGCTGATAGCTACGCATATGCAAACCGTAACCTCCTTAATATAAAAAATGGTGGTTTGGGTTATTTGGTATACACCGTGCCCGAGGGCCAGAGCCTGATAGGTACAAACTTCAAGCTTAACCCCAACGCAACACTGGGTTATAGCGACGGACAGTATTACTACACTCCGGATGACTGGTACGACGAGGCTTATCACAACTCGTTCCGTCAGGAGTATAACGTAAGCGTAAGCGGCGCCAACGACCGCTTGAACTATTATGCCGGCGCAGGCTTCCTGCAGGATGGCGGTATTGTTAACAACTCAGGTTTGAAGCGCTACAACGGCCGTTTGAATGTGGACTACCAGGTAAAGAAGTGGATGAAGGTTGGAACAAACATGAACTATAGCTACACCAACTCCGACTCTCCTTCGTATTCAACCGACAGCTACATGAGTAGTGGTAACTTGTTCTATATCGTAAACAATATGGGACCTATCTATCCGCTTTATGTACGTAACGCAGATGGAACTATCATGACAGAGAACGGACGTACGGTATATGATGCCAACCAGACAAACCAGATGCGTCCTAACACTATAGGTAATGCCGTTCGCGACAATGAGGTAAACAGAACGAAGACCTACCGCGAGCTTCTCACAGGCAAGTGGTTTGTTACATTCACTCCGATAGAAGGTCTTGCTTTGACTGCCAACCTTGGTGTCAACAGCGACAACAGCCGCTACAACGGTCTCTATAGCCAGTTTGGTAGCTACTCTGCAACAGACGGTATGGCTGCAGCCAACCATGTACGTCAGTTTGGTGTCAACAACCAGTATTTGGCAAGCTACAAGAAGAGCTTCGCTGAGGTTCACAACATCGACGTATTGGTAGGTTACGAGCAATACAAATACAAATATCAGTATGTATATGGCTACAACGACCACCTCTACGACCCGCTTATCGGTGAGATTGGTAATGCCACAGGTACAAGCAACAAATACGTGACTTCTTATACTTCAAACTACATGACTGAAGGTATCCTGGCACGTGTACAATACGATTTGATGGATAAATACTTCGTCAGCGCATCCTATCGTCGCGACGCTTCTTCGCGCCTCGCCGAGGGTCACCGTTGGGGTAACTTCGGTAGTGCAGGTTTGGCTTGGCTTATCAACAAGGAGAACTTCCTGAAGGATACCAAGTGGATTGACGAATTGAAGATTAAGGCCAGCTATGGTGTGCAGGGTAACGATAACCTCGGTAGCTATTATCCGTATGCCGACAGATACGCCACTTCTTACAACGAGACAACAGGTGAGTATGCCGTTACATTGACTCAGAAGGGTAACGACGAGTTGACTTGGGAAACATCTCATGCATTCAACGTTGGTGCCGACTTCGCATTCTTTGGCAACCGTCTCAACGGTTCTGTTGAATACTTCAACCGTAAGACCACTGACCTTCTCTACAACAAGCCCACTCCGCTGTCGTCGGGTATCGTTACAGGGTCTTATCCTACCAACATCGGTTCTATCGTTAACCGCGGTTTCGAACTCAACTTGGACGGTGTGGCTTTCAGAACTAAGGATATGGAACTCGACATCAACCTCAACCTCAGCCACTATAAGAACAAGATTACAAGCCTCGACCCGAGCGTAGCAGAGAACGGTATCAAGGGTTCGTACTATATCTATAAGGTAGGCGGTTCGCTCTATCAGGCATACCTCTATAAATATGCCGGCGTAAGCGAGACAGGTAAGGCAATGTATTATAAGGAAGTTACCGGCGACGATGGTAGCACAAAGGTGGAGACAACCACCAACTTCGACGAGGCTACTCAGTTCGACTGCGGTACCACTCTTCCTGACCTCTATGGTGGTTTTGGTCTCACCTTCCGTGCTTATGGCTTCGACCTTTCTGCACAGCTGGGCTTCCAGTTGGGCGGCAAAATGTATGACGGTACTTACCAGTCGTTGATGTGGACAAGCAGCCAGTGCGTTGGTAATGCTTTGCACAAAGACGTTTTGGATTCTTGGTCGGCCGACAACACAGACTCCAACATTCCTCGTTGGGACGGTGATGTATCGGTTGGTCAGTCTGCTATCGACCGCTTCCTTACAAGCTCCGACTATCTCAGCTTGAACAATGTTACGTTGGGCTACACCTTCCAGCGTTCTCTTTTGAGCCACCTTGGTATCGGAAGCCTGAGATTGTATGTGGCAGGTGAGAACCTGGCAGTGGTTTCGGCTCGTAAGGGTCTCGACCCACGCTTCTCTCTTGGTGTTGGTAGCTTTGTCTACGGTTCCGGTTCCAGCTCGAACTATTATTCGGCCATGCGTACCGTTACGGCCGGTTTGACAGTAACGTTTTAAATCTTAAACAAGGAGGAATAATATGAAAATATATAAGTTTATGATGATTGCTGCCACGGGATTGTGCCTAGCAGCATGTTCGGATATCAATGAGCAATTGCCCGAGGGTGGCGCCATCACGGAATCTCAGCTCATTGAAAGTACAGAGGAGGCTCCTTCGCGTGGCGAGGCAACCTTCAGCGGTATGTTCACTATGATGGGAGAACCGTATTATACTTATGGCTCCTCAACGGGTCGTGCCGATGACTTCGGATTTATCATGATGGCTATTTCGCAGGACCTTGAAGGACCGGATATGACTAACCCGAACAGTGGTTACAACTGGTTCAGTGTATGTGGTGAGATGACATCGCGTACTCCGACATATGCCAACCCGTATATCCGTTACGCCATGCCTTACAACCAGATTGGTGCAGCAAACAATATCATCAAGTCGTATCCTGCAGATACCGAAGATGCCACTGCCATCAACAAGATTGCTCAGGCTCGCGCCATCCGCGCATTCGACTATATGTCGCTGGCTCCTTACTTCCAGTTCAACTATCAGATTGCAGCGGACCAGCCATGCGTGCCTATTGTTACGGATGAGACTACCGACTATGCCAACAACCCCCGTGCTACCGTTGCCGAGGTGTATGCGCAGATTCTTGCTGACTTGGATTATGCCATAGCTCACTTGGACGCTTCTCGTAGCGACAAGGCCAAAATCAACCAGCAGGTGGCTTACGGATTGCGTGCACGCGCTTACCTCAACATGGGTAAGTATGCCGAGGCAGCAGCCGATGCCGAGAAGGCTATGGAAGGCTATACTCCGGCAAGCATCGCCGAGGTATCCGTTCCGTCGTTCTACGACATCAACGACCATAACTGGATTTGGGGTATCGACCTTACACAGGCGCAGACTCTCGACGCTTATGCCACATCGGCTTCATGGCTCGGCTCGTTCTCTTCGAGCAGCTACACTGCCGGTGCAGCATGTTATGCATCCATCAACTGTTTGCTCTATAACAAAATCCCGACAACCGATGTCCGCAAGGGCTGGTGGATGGACGAGAACTTGCATTCCGACCTTCTTGCCAATGTGTCTTGGGCAGGCGTATCGGGCGATGATATTGCTACGCTCCAAATCGCCAACGTTAAGGAGGCATTTACTCCTTATGTAAACGTTAAGTTTGGTATGGCTGAAGGAATCGGTGCCACGATGAACGACAACGATTGGCCTTTGATGCGTGTGGAGGAGATGATTCTCATCGCTGCCGAAGGTTACGCCAAGAGCGGCAACGAGAGCAAGGCTCGCGAGATGCTGACAAACTTTGTCAAGACCTATCGTAACCCGGAATACACTATCCCGGCTTCACGTTCGTTGGCAGACGAGATTTGGTTCCAGCGTCGTGTGGAACTTTGGGGCGAAGGCTTTGCATGGAACGACCTCATGCGCCTGCAGAAACCTTTGGTGCGTTTCCACGAAGGCAAGGACAGCAATGTTCCCGAAGCATACCAGTTCAACATGGCTTCCGACGACCCATGGATGCTGATGCGTTTCCCGCGTAGCGAAATGAACTCTAACCTGGCTGTTATCAACAATACGGGTGGTAACTTGCCTGTAGCAGGTCAGAACGGCAGTCTTAGAGATGGAGTAACCGATTAAAAACAACCAATAAAATACGAATGATATGAAACTTTTGAATAATAAATATCTTGTATACATCGCTGTTGGGCTTGTCGGGATGTTCACTTCCTGTGGCGACGACAACGACTATACTCCGGGTGAGCCTACCGCTGCCGGCTGTGCTGCGTTGACTTTCGGTGAGAAAAACACTCTGTCGGAAGAGCTCGACCCGAATGACCCCACTACTACTACCATAACGGTTTATCGTAGCAACTCGGATGCCCAGGCTACTTATCCTCTCAGCGTATTGTCGAACACCGACAATGTGTTCTCCGTTCCTCAGTCGGTAAGCTTTGCTGCCGGTGCCAAGGAGGCAGAGTTTGAGATTTCTTTCAGCGGTGCTGAGGTTGGACAGAGCTACTCGGTGGAAATCGCTTTGGACGATGCCGACGTGGATGCTTACAGCCAGGATACATATAAGACTTTTGCTTATACCTGCGTTCGTGTTAAGTGGAACACTTTGGGCACAGGTCAGTGGCTCGACGGTTTCTGGTATGGTTTCTGGGACGAAGTGGAGATTCAGCAACGCGACGATACTCCTTCTTCTTATCGTATCAAGAACCCGTACACCAACGAATTGGTGGCTGCTTACGGAGAGGCTGCAGGTACATACACCGATTATCTGGTGTTCTCATTGTCGAACACCGGCTTCGTGTCGTGGACTACACCTATCTATATCAATACTCTTTACGGCGGTTCTGTGGATATCAAGGGTTACTTCCCGTCTACTCTTAGCACAAGCCTGAGTGCAGATGACGAGTTGAGCTATGCTGAGACAGACGATGCAGGCAACATCCAGTACTTCGTTGTCAATCCGTATTGGTATGTTGACGGCGTAGGTGGTTGGGGTACCAGCTATCCTTGCTATCTCGCATTCCCGGGCGTGGACCTTGCTACGGAATTCGGATATTAAAAGCGGTTTTTAATTCTCTCTGAAGGGGAGGGCAGCCTTCCCTGAAGCTATACACATAGAAAAAGCTTACTTTAAGTAAGGAGATGGGGTGTCTTCGTGAGAAGATGCCCCATTTTTTTATTGGTTGACATCCCCCGAATGACAGGGGGCGGTGAATGGTGTTGGGTGTTGGGTGTTGGGTGAAAGTGCCGTTTCGCGTGCGTTCTTGCTTCGTGCACGCCGTGAAAGTGCCATTGCCCCGGGAATCTTGCTTCGTGCAGGTCATGAAAGTGCCGTTGCCCCGGGAATCTTGCTTCGTGCAGGTCATGAAAGTGCCATTGCCCCGGGAATCTTGCCTCATGCAGGTCATGAAAGTGCCGTTGCCCCGGGAATCTTGCCTCGTGCAGGTCATGAAAGTGCCGTTGCCCCGGGAATCTTGCTTCGTGCACGCCGTGAAAGTGCCATTGCCCCGGGAATCTTGCTACTTGCACGGCTCACATGAGGCTGTTGCCCGCGGGTTCTTGTTACTTGCACGATTGCATGAGGCTGTTGCCTGCGGGTTCTTGCTACTTGCACGTCCGCATGAAGGTATTGCCTCCGGAATCTTGCTACTTGCACGGCTTACATGAAGGAATATTCTTGTCTTTATGGCCGGTACAAACAAAAACAAAGAACAAAAGAAAGCTAGGCGATACGTAAATCAGAAGCAGATTGGTAATTTTGTAGCGGACAAAAGAATGGTAATACCAACAAAGTCGCCTTTAAGAGCAGCAATAAATCATATGGACGCAGATAGGAAGAAAATATTGCTGGACTTGCTCCATCAGTACGATGACTTGGGCATATCCAAGCAGATAGACTACAACAAGTTCTATCTCTACTCCCTCATCACGCACTCCACAGCCATTGAGGGGAGCACGGTGACGGAGGTGGAAGCCCAACTGCTCTTTGATGAGGGCATCACTTCGTCGAAGCGTACCATGATGGAGCAGATGATGAACCTCGACCTTAAGGCTGCGTACGAATATGGCATGAAGTGGATAAAAGAACATGCGCCTATCACGATGGAATGGCTCGTAACGCTGGCTTCGAAGGTTATGGCTCACACGGGGAATGAGTACAACTCTCCCGCCGGTCATTTTGATGCATCCAAGGGCGAGTTGCGAAAACTTAATGTCACGGCAGGCGTCGGTGGACGTTCATACATGGCTTTCCAGAAAGTACCAAGCAAGTTGGCGGCATTCTGCGAGGAACTCAACCGTCGTCGTCGAGACATAGAAGCCGGAGATGTAGCGGCTGTCTACGAATTGAGTTTTTGGGCACACTACGAATTGGTGACTATCCACCCATGGGCTGATGGTAATGGCAGAACTTCAAGATTGCTGATGAACCTCCTGGAACTGGAGTACGGCGTTTTGCCGACAAAAGTTATGAAAGAAGACAAAGCTGAGTATATACAGGCGTTGATAGATACAAGGGAAAATGATGACATCGACATCTTTGTCAACTGCATGATGAGGATGCATTGTCATCACTTGAAATCGGATATCGACCAATATATCATCTCTACCACGGAGGAAATGGTCGATAAATCGGCTTTGACAAAGGAAATGGTCGATAAATGGTCGATAAAATCATCTTTGGCGGAGAAAATGGTCGATATTCTTGTCTTTATGGCCGACAAACATGAAATCACTACGGACCAAATCGTTTCCAAATTTGGTTTCACCCCCACTACCGCCAAGCGTTATATGCGCCAACTTACCGAATTCGGATACCTCGAATCTCGTGGCGGCAACAAGAATCGCAGCTATGAAATAATCAGGAACTTGACCGGCAATCGTTGAGGGCGACAGATTTTGTGGCAATGATTGCTTGGTTATGAAAAAAGCGGCATATTTGTCACCCCAAAAAGATGGAAGAGACTATGACGCAGGAATTGAACACAGAGAGATATAAACTGGGGTTGGCGCTGAGTGGCGGCGGAGCCAAGGGGTTTGCACACATAGGCGTCTTCAAGCTGTTGGAAGAATGCAGCCTTATGCCCGACGTGATTGTCGGGACGAGCGCCGGGGCACTGATGGGTGTCTTGTTTGCCGACGGCTATTCGGCAGATGAGCTGAAGATGCTCTTCACCGGAAGGGAGTTCTCGGAGTTTGCACAGCTGCAGATACCCAAGTCCGGGCTGTTCGACAGTACCCGTTTCAGCGATTTCCTACGCTCTCATCTCAGGGCAAAGACCTTTGAGGAACTGAAGATTCCCATGAAGGTGGTGGCTACCGACCTGGACCACGGCGAGAGCCATGTGTTCAGCAGCGGACCAATAGTGGAGGCAGTGACAGCCTCGTGCAGCATACCTATCATATTCAGTCCGGTTGTCATCGGCGGAGTGCATTACGTGGATGGCGGCTTGTTTCAGAACTTCCCCGTGTCGGTAATACGCGACATGTGCGAGAGGGTGATAGGGGTGAATGTCAGTCCGCTTACCCCTCAGAAATACAAGCAGACAATCTTCCATATCGCCGAGCGGTCGTATCACTACATGTTTCAAGCCAACACCATTGAGGACCGCGAGATGTGCGACCTCTTGATTGAGACGAAAGAGATAGTGAGGTATAAGACCTTCGACTTGGAGAATGTGGAGCAGATTGCCCGCATAGGCTACAAGACGGCAGTGAAGGCGTTCGCAGCCATCGCCGGTGGTGCAAAGAACATGTAATGATGATTTTTATGGATAAGATGATTGTTTATCAAGTGTTGCCCCGATTGTTTGGCAACCTCAACCCCTCGCCCAAGAAAAACGGCAGCAAGGACGAGAATGGGGTAGGTCGGTTCTCTGCCTTTTCGCCCTCGGCACTGGCTGCCATAAAAGCTCTGGGGGTAACGCATATTTGGTACACGGGTGTGATTGAGCATGCCACCCAAACAGATTATACCGCCTACGGCATCCCAAAAGACCATGCCGACGTGGTGAAAGGCAAGGCAGGCTCGCCTTACGCCATAAAGGACTACTACGACGTAGACCCCGACTTGGCAGACGATGTGGAGCATAGGATGGAGGAGTTCGAGGCCTTGGTGAAGCGTACGCACGAGGCGGGTATGAAGGTGATTATGGATTTTGTGCCCAACCATGTGGCTCGCGAGTATCACTCCGACATGCGTCCGCCGTATGTTGAAGACCTGGGGCAGAGAGACGACACCACGCAAGGATTCCTTCGCGACAATAACTTCTATTATATTCCCAACACCCCACTTCAGTTGTCGTTTGTGGAAGAATATGGCGACGATAGCTATAGCGAGTTTCCGGCAAAGGTGACGGGCAATGACTGCTTTACTGCCTCCCCCGGGAAGAACGACTGGTATGAGACGGTGAAGCTCAACTACGGAGTGGACTACACGGACCGGCGCAGCCGCCACTTCGAGCCCACGCCCAACACGTGGACAAAGATGCTCCATATCCTGATGTATTGGGCAGGCAAGGGGGTGGACGGCTTCCGTTGCGATATGGCGGAGATGGTGCCCGTGGAGTTTTGGGGCTGGGCAATCCCCAAGGTCAAGGAGCATCATGAGGTGTGTTTCATTGCCGAGGTGTATAACCCTGCGGAGTATCATAGTTATATCTTCAACGGCC
>CAVGKO010000049.1:0-9588 GCA_963629885.1 Anaerobutyricum sp. | reverse complement strand
GAATTAGCGAAACCAGCCTCTTGGTAGTAACTTTTACCGCCTGTAGCGTCATACTCTTTCGTCAGCGTGAAAGCCCTAACGATACCGTACTCGCCTTTGCTTTCATTTAGCAACTTAGCACCTGAGCTCGGAGCAGCCCAAGTAAACTTGCTGATACCACCGTTAACGTTAGCAGAGAAACCGCCCGTTGTGTCGGCAAGAGAAAGAATCTCACCGTTCTCAACGTTTTTGAATGAATACTCACTCTCTCCTGATACGTTGGTAGTCCAGGAGATTTCCCATGTTGCAGCTTCTTTTTGGAATCTGTCGAGTGCGTTGAACTCACTAGCTTTCAGGAGAACCAACGTGTCACCCTTCAAAGCAAGATACTCATCCACAGAAGCGGGTGCAGTACCTTTCATCTTCAAGAAATACTTCCCGCCGTTGGTCAATTGGTCTGGCCTTGCGGCGGAAGCTCCAAAGCTTGTAGCGAGCATCAAAGCGCCCACTACCAAAGTAGATAACTTCTTGTTCATAATCAATAAATTTAATATTAATAATAGTGTTAATTAAAACTCTAAATCAATATCTCTCGGAGCTCCCTCAGGGCATCCTCCCGCAAATTGATTATGAAACCGGGCATAAAAAAAGCGCGAGCAATTGTCCATTATCAAACATAAGGCTCTGGTAAAGCCCGAACACCAATAATAGAACAAATGCCCGCGCCCATTGTGGATATAATAGGAACCACCCCCGTGGGATTTGGGGGTGGGTTCTCCTTACGTACACAAGACGCAAGCTTTTACTGTTCATCTTCCCGGTGTTCTAAAATTTACCAGATTTTATGCTTGGGAGAATCTCCGTAAAATACTTTCAAAATGTAATAATGACCCCGTGTTGGATACGAGCCTCCACTCGCCACGGAATCAATCGCAAAAGTAATGCCGATTTTTTTTCCGTCAACAATAACCCAAAGAGGAAATGCTTAATTTTTTCAAAAACCAACGTTTTTGCGAACAAAATCCCGTGTTTTATGCAACAAAAACATAAAAACTATCGGCACTCCACGGGGAGAAGCCCCAGGGCACGGTTCTCGTGCTCTTCCATAATCTCTCTTTCTCCGGGGCCTTTGTCGTTGATGCCGCAGAGGTGGAGGATGCCATGGATGATGGTGCGATGGAGCTCTTCGTTATAAGAGGTGGAGAACTTCTCGGAGTTGGTCTTCACTGTATCGAGACTTATGAAGAGGTCGCCCGATATCTTGTTTTTGGAGGTATAGTCGAATGTAATGATATCGGTATAGTAGTCGTGATGGAGATATTGGCGGTTTACCTCCAGTATCTTTTCGTCGGAGCAGAAGATATAGGATATGTCGCCGGTCTTTTTCCCGTAGGTCTCAGCCACGGTTTTTACCCAAAGCGATACGGCATCGGGGTTGATGGAAGGGAGGGTGGTGTCGTCTGCGTAGAATGATATTGCCATAATATATATTGTATTTATTGTGCAAAGAAAAGATAGGTGAGCGCCACGGCGGCAATGGCTCCTGCCAAGTCGGCAAGGAGTGAGCACTGCACGGTGTAGCGGGTGTTGCGGATGCCTACGCTGCCATAGTAGAGCGCCACCACGTAGAAGGTGGTGTCGGCAGACCCCTGCACTATCGACGAGAGGCGCCCAACAAACGAGTCGGCGCCGTAGGTCTGCATTGCGTCGAGCATCATCCCCCTAGCACCACTGCCGCTGAGGGGCTTCATCAGTATGGTGGGCAGCCCACCCACGAAGTCGGCATTCATCCCCATGGCCTCCACGCCTCTTCGGATGGCTTCGATAAGAAAATCCATTGCCCCCGAGGCACGAAACACGCCGATGGCAACCAATATGGCAATGAGGTAAGGAATGATGGTGACGGCTGTCTTGAACCCTTCCTTGGCGCCTTCGATAAAGGCGTCGTATACATTTATTCTCTTGCGCACGCCGCTAAGGATAAACCCGCAGATGATGGTAAACAGCAAGGTGTTTGAAAAGACGGTGGAATAGAGCGACACCTTTTCTTGCTCCAAGGAATGGAACAGCCACACCAGTCCACCTATAAACACCGCCGTGCCGAGGAAAAACAGCAGGAGGTTTTTCTGAAAGATATTGATACGTTGCCTGAGGCATACAGCCAGGATGGCTACGAGAGTGGACGAGAAGGTGGCAAGCATGATGGGCAGGAACACGTCGGAGGGGTTGGCAGCTCCCATCTGCGCCCTATACATCATGATGGTGATGGGTATGAGCGTCAGCCCGGAGGCGTTGATGCAAAGAAACATAATCATGGGGTCGCTCGCCGAAGTCTTGTCGGGGTTTGTCTCCTGCAGCTGCTGCATGGCCTTAAGCCCCATGGGGGTGGCTGCATTGTCGAGCCCGAGGAGGTTGGCAGAGAAGTTCATGAAGATGGAGCCCACCCCCGGATGGTCTTTGGGCAAGGAGGGAAACAGCTTGCTGAACACCGGAGAGGCAAAGCGGGCAAACATCTGTATCACTCCGCCCTTTTCGCCAATCTTCATTATGCCCAGCCATAGCGACAGCACGCCTGTCAAGCCCAAGGATATCTCGAATCCGCTTTTGGCAGACGAGAAGGTTGCGCTGATGATATCTGTGAAAACACCCGTGTCGCCCATGAAGAGGAGTTTGCCCAAAGCGACGATGAAAGCAATGAAGAAGAATGCAATCCAGATGTAGTTTAGAACCATGTTGATTTAGTATTATGTTCGCAAAAGTACGGATTTATTAACGACAGATTAGTATTTTTGCCCGAATTAAAAAAGAAGGCTTATGACTAAGATATTGGTAACCTACGATATGTTTCGTGAAGGTTTCACGGAGCTTAAGAGCAAATATGATGTAACCTTTCCCGAGGGGAGAGACTTCACCTACGAGGAAGTGATGGAGATGATACCGGAATACGACGTGCTGTGTTCGATGTTCGATTTCCCGGTAAACAAAGCGTTGGTGGACCATGCCAAGAAGCTACGGATGGTGGCCAACTATGCCGTGGGTTACGACAATATCGACGTGGCATATTGCCTTGAGAAGGGGATAACGGTGGCCAACACCCCCGACCCCGTGACTGCCCCCACAGCCAATATTGCGCTGGGGTTGATGATTGACACTGCCCGCCGCATTACGGAGTGCGACCGCAAGCTGCGCACCTTGGGCAAGGGGATGAAGGTTGGCGTGCTCGAGAACCTTGGCGTGAATGTCTCCGGGAAGAAGTTGGGCATCGTAGGCATGGGGCGCATAGGGAAGGCTCTTGCCGTGCGTGCCAATGCTTGCGGCATGGAGGTGATGTATCACAACCGCCATCAGTTGGCCCGGGAAGAAGAGATGAAGCTGAGCGCAAGGTATGTCACGATGGATGAGCTCTTGATGGAGTCGGACTTCGTTTCCATAAATGCCCCACATACCCCCGAGACCCATCATATCATTGGCGAGGAAGAGCTACGGAAGATGAAGCCCTCTGCCATCTTGATTAACACTGCCCGTGGACCGTTGGTGGACGAGCACGCGTTGGTGAAGGCCTTGAAGGAGGGAGAGATTCATGGCGCCGGACTGGACGTGTTTGAGTTTGGCGACTACCCCCTGCCCGAGCTGCTGGAAATGGACAACGTGGTGCTCTCGCCGCATATCGGAACGCAGACCTTGGAGGTACGTGTGTTGATGGCACGCACTGTGTGCAACAATGTCATCGGCTTCTTGGAGGGCGACCGCCCCGTGTCGCGTGTGATGCACCCTTGAAGGAAAGAGTGAGATGGATGAGGAACTGAAGACTAAGCTTCGCCAATGGGCAAAGGAATACAACGAAGAGGGGTTTATCCCGCATGACCCCGTGCAGTTCCCTCATCGCTATGCCGAGAAGCGGGACATAGAAATATCCGCCTTCCTCACCTCGTGGATATCCTACGGACGAAGGGAGCAGATACTGAAGAAGGCAAACGAGCTGCACGAGACGATGGATGGAAGTCCGCAGCAATGGATTATGGAGGGAGGCTATCGGACCATACCTATGGAGGCGAAAGAGCCGGGAGGGAGAGACACCTTCTATCGTTTCTATACATATACCCATCTAAGACATCTGTGCGAACGGCTGAGAAGTATATACGAGAGGCATAATTCAATGGAAGATGCCTTGACGGGCAGCAATAATCCCAACCCTATAATAAAGATGCAAGAGATGTTTTCGGGCATCGAAGGCATCCCGGCGCCGGGCGGGGCATCGGCTTGTAAGCGCCTGGCAATGTTTCTTCGTTGGATGGTGCGAAGGGACGGCATTGTGGACCTTGGGGTGTGGAAGACCGCGGTTGAGCCCTCCGAACTGATTATCCCGCTTGACACGCATGTGCATCAGATATCCTTGGAGCTGGGGCTGACGTCGCGCAGGGATGCTTCCATGAAAACCGCCGTGGAGATAACCGAAGCCTTGAGGGAGGTGTTCCCTCATGACCCGTGCTTGGGAGATTTCGCGATGTTTGGCTACGATATAAATCGAGGGAAACAGAACGGGCATTAAATACCGAGGGCTAGCCGTTTTGATTAAAAGGGCTAGTCCTCGGCATTTTTAGGGCTTCTTTCAAAGAACCCGAATCAATAGTTCTGTTTCATTGGCTCGAAGTAGGCTTGCGGATGCTCGCATGCGGGGCATACCAGCGGGGCTTTCTTTGCTTCGATAACGAAACCGCAGTTGCGGCACTGCCAGAAGATGACGCCGTCTTTCTCGAACACCTTGCCGTCGGTGAGGTTCTCCAACAGCTTACGATAACGTTTCTCGTGCTCGGCCTCCACCTTTGCAATCATTCTGAAGGAGGCGGCAATCTGCGGGAAGCCTTCCTCCTCGGCTATGTCGGCAAAGGAGGGATAGAGCGCTGTCCACTCCTCGTTCTCGCCCTCAGCCGCAGCAGCCAGGTTCTCGAGGGTTGTGCCAATAACGCCTGCGGGGAAAGACGCTGTTATTTCCACCATGCCGCCACTCAAGAACTTAAAGAAGCGTTTGGCATGTTCTTTCTCTTGCTCGGCTGTTTCCATAAACACTCCGGCAATCTGCTCAAAGCCTTCCTTCTTGGCTACGCCGGCAAAGAAGGTGTAGCGGTTTCTTGCTTGCGACTCACCTGCGAACGACTGGAGCAGGTTCTTTTCGGTTCTCGTTCCTTTAATACATTTCTCCATGATGATGATGAATTAAGTAGGTTATAAAATGATTCGTTTGTGCGCCGCCCCATCCTTCCCGGAAGCGGCATTCAAAAGTATGAATTTGTTTCAGCTCCTCATCCATTCTTTTGTCTGAAATTATCTATCGATGTATAGGCAATCTCTATCGCAGGGCCCCCTACGGAGGGGTTGAGACGGAAGGGGCGGCGGCTTATATATGTTTTATAACATATTGTTATACCTTTGCGGCGACAAAACGTATTTAAGAAGAAAGATGAAAAGTAGATTTGATTTTCAGCCCAAATTGGCTTCTACGCTGAAAAATTATTCCAAGGAAAAGTTCATGGCAGACCTGATGGCAGGTATAATTGTGGGCATCGTGGCCCTTCCGCTTGCCATTGCGTTCGGTATAGCTTCGGGGGTGAGCCCGGAGAAAGGATTGATAACCGCCATCATCGGCGGTTTTTTTGTCTCACTCTTGGGAGGCAGCAACGTGCAGATAGGCGGACCAACGGGGGCATTCATAGTAATAGTATATGGTATAATACAGCATTTCGGCATCGAGGGGCTGGCCATTGCTACGGTCATAGCCGGCGTGATACTTACCCTCATGGGCATACTAAGGCTGGGCACCGTCATCAAGTTTATCCCCTATCCCATTGTGGTGGGCTTCACCAGCGGTATCGCGCTGACCATCTTCACCACGCAGATGAAGGATTTGTTTGGCCTCACGATGGAGAGTGTGCCGGCAGACTTCCTTTCCAAGTGGGTGGCATATTTTAAATGTATCGACACCATCAACCCATGGTCGGCTGTGATAGGGCTTGCAAGCATACTCATCATTGCCGTCTCTCCCAAGCTGTCGAAAAAGATACCCGGCTCATTGATTGCCATTGTGGTTATGACCGTGGTGGTATATGTCATGCGTTATGAGTTTGGCATCACCGGCATAGAGACCATTGGCGACAGGTTCACCATCAATGCCTCCATTCCGCAGCCCGAGACCATTAAGTTTGATATGTCTACAATCAACCTCCTGCTCCCCTCGGCATTTACCATAGCCATGTTGGGAGCAATAGAGTCGTTGCTCTCTGCCACGGTGGCCGATGGTGTGACGGGCGACAAGCATAACTCAAACACCGAGTTGGTTGCCCAGGGAGTGGCTAATATGGTTGTGCCCCTCTTCGGTGGTATCCCCGTGACGGGAGCAATAGCCCGCACCATGACCAACATCAACAACGGTGGCCGCACACCTATTGCCGGCATCATCCACGCCATTGTGTTGCTGTTGATACTCCTGTTCCTCGGTCCGCTCACCAAGCATATCCCGATGGCTTGCCTTGCAGGGGTATTGATAATTGTTTCGTATAACATGAGTGAATGGCGCACGTTCCGCTCGCTGATGAAGAACCCCAAGAGCGACGTGTCCGTTCTTTTGGCAACGTTCTTCCTTACTGTTGTGTTCGACCTCACGATAGCCATCGAGATAGGTCTGTTGATTGCCATGCTTCTCTTCATGCGCCGTGTGGCAGAGACAACCCGCGTGTCGGTTACCCGCGACGAGATAGACCTCTCGGATGAGGGCGAGATACACCACGACGAGGAGGTGCTTTCGCTCCCCGAGGGCACTGAGGTGTACGAGATTGACGGCCCGTTCTTCTTCGGCATAGCCAATAAGTTCGACGGCATCATGAAGAGTATTGGCGACAAGCCCAAGATTCGTATCATCCGTATGCGTAAGGTGCCGTTCATGGACTCAACGGGGTTGCACAACCTTGAGAGCCTCTTCAGATTGTCTGAAGCCGAGCAGATACAGATGATTCTTTCGGGAGTAAACGAGCGGGTACGTAAGGTGTTGCTCAAGTCGGGCTTCGACCGCAAGATTGGTGCCGAAAACATTTGTTCGAACATCAACGAAGCCCTAGCCCGAGCCAAAGCCGTCGCCGCAACGAAGTAAAGGAGACGCCCCTCAGCCGAGAAAAAAAGATATATCCTTTGCCTTCAAAAGTCCCGTCTTTTGAGAGCAAAGGATATATCTTTCTCAATCAAAAGTCCCGTCTTTTTTCCCGTGGTGGAATAACAAAACACGGACGAAAGGGCTATTGTAGTGTGGGGATGTAGTTTTTTGCTCATTCGTTGCGTCTTTATGGTATCCGTAATACTAAACAAGTAACCTTTTTCTCTCATCTGCGACGGAGCGAGAGAAAAAAACAAGATTTCGCCCAACCTACCCTTCCCCACTCTTTTGAGGGGAAGATGGTTGGGCGATTTCTTTTGTTACCTTTGCGTAAGACAATCATCGGTAAAACAACCTATTTAAGTATGGACCAACAGAACAACGGAAATATCGTGATATACCAAAGTGAGGACGGCAAGACCCACTTGGAGGTAAAATATGAACAGGAAAGCTTGTGGCTCTCCCAGCAACAGATATGTGACCTCTATCAGACTTCACGCACAAATATCGTAGAACATATCAAACATATTTATGAAGATGGAGAACTGACCGAAGACTCAACCTGTCGGAAATTCCGACAGGTTCGTCAAGAAGGCTCAAGGGAGGTAACAAGAGAGATGGCCTACTACAATCTCGATATGATACTTTCCGTTGGCTACCGTGTACGTTCCTCTGTCGCATCGCGTTTTCGGCAATGGGCTACTGAAAGGCTGACAGAATATCTCTACAAGGGTTTCACCCTAGACGACGAACGCTTGAAACAACTTGGTGGCGGAGGCTATTGGAAAGAATTGCTGAACCGTATCCGCGACATCCGCTCGTCGGAGAAGGTGATGTATCGGCAGGTACTCGATATCTATGCCACTGCCGTAGACTACGACCCCCGCTCGGATATGTCGATAGAGTTTTTCAAGATAGTGCAGAACAAACTGCATTTCGCCGCCCACGGACATACAGCGGCTGAGGTAATCTATCATCGTGCAGATGCCGACAAACCTATCATGGGCATGACATCCTTTAAGGGCGAATACCCCACATTGCGCGATGCAAAGATTGCCAAGAACTATCTGGATGGCACGGAGCTTGAGATACTCAACAACCTCGTCTCCGGTTATTTCGACTTCGCCGAGACACAGGCCAAGAAGCATAACCCTATGTATATGGCTGACTATATTGAGCATCTCGACCGCATTCTCTCTGCCAACGGAGACCCTCTTTTGCAAGGCGCGGGAAGCGTGAGTCATCTCCAAGCCATGGAAAAGGCAGAGACGGAATACCGTAAATGGGAGGTCAAAACCCTTTCACCCGTTGAAGAGGCGTATCTCGCCACCATCAAAATGCTAAACAATAAAGGAAAGAACAAGCGATAAACGCCCGGAAGCCCACGCGTCTGTTTTATTCTTTTTGATGTAGGGGACATGTGGCAACAAGGCAACGGCACTTTCCACAACACAAGCCTCTCGCCCATTGTCATTCCAAACTTGACCAGGGAATCCCATACTATCCTAGGGTTACTGCCACGAAGGATAACAACCCCGTGGGCAAAAAGTCCATCCCCTCACTATGACGTCGCTCCGCATTTGTCATTCCAAACTTGATTTGGAATCCCATACTATCCTAGGGTTACTGCCACTAAGGAAACCGTGAATACGAGTGATGCCCCCTTATTGCCCACATGTTCCCCATTTCAAAAAGAATGCATGCAAAGTTTAGGATGAGATTCCCTGGTCAAGTTTGGAATGACAGTTTTGAAAGGTCGGTTATACTGCGGAGTCGTATGTTCTTCCTCGCATGTTCGTTCCATTATGAGATTCCCGAGGACGTAGCCTCGGGGATGACAGTGTGCGTGGGGAATGTGCCATTTGCCTATATGCCGCTGCCATTATCATCAGCCTTAACAAGAAGAGTGCTCTGATAATCCCGTCGTGGCGCGACGAAGAAAAAAAAGTACTCTGATAACCCCATCGCCTCGCGATGAAAGGAAAAGAGGGCTCTGACAATTCCGTCGCCTCGCGATGAAAGAAAAAGAGCGCTCTGATTGTCCCGTCGTGGCGCGACGAAAGGGAAAGAGTGCTCTGATTGTCCCATCGCGACGCGACGAAAGGCAAAGAGCACTCTGATAACCCCATCGCGTCACGACGAAGAAAAAAAGTCCACTTTCTAACCCCGTCGTCTCACGACGAAGAAAAAAAGTCCACTTTCTAACCCCGTCGTGTCGCGATGAAGAAAAAAAGTCCGCTTTCTAATCCCGTCGTCTCGCGACGAAGAAAGAAAGTCTGCTTTCTTCCTTCGCCGGGATGTCGGTGACGCTGGAAAGTCTGCTTTCTTCTTTCACCGGGATGTCGGTGACGCTGGAAAGTCTGCTTTCTTCTTTCACCGGGATGTCGGTGACGCTGGAAAGTCTGCTTTCTAGTATTTCTTCGGTCGTGGAAACGTTAGAAAGTCCACTTTCTAATATTTCTTCGGTC